>CALAXS010000215.1 GCA_937895305.1 uncultured bacterium | reverse complement strand
ATCGTCCCTCCATGAGCGCATTAGTAAATCTTGTAAAAGCTTGGAGGATAAATATTCTGCTCCACTAACAAGTGCAGGACTAAATGATGAAGAGAGAAAACGCGCTTGGGAAAATTTCAATAAATCTATTGGGCAGGCAGGCTATGTATTAGGCCTATTTAGACGGAAATTTTCAGACGCTCATGGAGACCCTTCAAAATTCTCGCCTGAAATGGTACAACGGACATTGGACAATGCAGTGTATATATTACGAAGCCTTACTCCCCTTGCTTATTAAAATTTCACCCCTCAAACAAATTCTCTATGTCCCTGGCGGTATGAAAAACCCGCAATACCATGATGTCGCCGTCGGTCTGCTCTTGATAGAAAATCATATAGTTTTGTATCGGAAATGAGCGCAGGTTTCTGATTGCCATTGCTTCACTACGGTCTCGTCCCAAACCTGGTGATGATGCAATCCGCTCAAAGACTTCACCAAACTGATCCAGCAATTTGTCTGCTGCATCCGGATCGTGCTGTGCAACATAGAGCCAAATGTGCAGCAAGTCCTCTTCTGCCTTGGAGGCCCTGAAAATTGAGGCCATTATGCTGAATGGTGCTGTTGTTCGAAACGTCGACGAGCCTCTTGTTTAATCGCTTCCATGTCCATTGATGCCACGTGCCCAGCTTCAACATCCGCGATACCTTCCTGAATGCCCTCCCGCAGGGCTTCCAGCTTGGCCTGACGCTCCATCTCTTCTTTGCCCAGAAGACGAAGAGATATTTCAACAACTTGGTTCGCATCTTCGCAACGACCCGACGCTATGAGTCGGTCAACCACTTCTTCGGCCGGGCCAGTGATTTCTACTTTTTTCATGATGACTTACTCCTCTACAGCTACCCTAACGGTAGCATGAGTCCCGATTCCAGTCAAAACAGCCCCGGTACTACCGCTTTCTTTTCTTTCGGATATTCGGGAAACTTGTCCTTGTACCATTGATGATTGGCATAGGCCCTGGGGATGAGGTTGGCGGCAGTCCAGAAGGCAAACATAAGACCCGATACGGACCAGGTGAGGATGGCCCAGCCGAGCCATTCGAGGCATTCGCCGAAGTAGTTGGGACAGGAGATGTATTTATAGAGTCCCCCCTGTGGAATCTTATAGCCCGTCTCGCCGGGCTTGCGCAGATTAAACAGCACGCTGTCGGCGTGAAAGTTAATGGCGAAACCCACAAAGAACAACACCACCCCACCGATGAAGCGCGGGTCCGTGAGCCAGGTCGTGGCGTATGCATCAGCGAACTCACCGAGATAGCGACCGTTCACATAGCCATTGAATACGTTAAAGACATTGGCCATGAGCACAATAAACACGGGCGTGCGCTTTGCGCCAGCTTTAATTCTAAATGGAAAGATAAAAGTGCGGTGCAGGTAGTGGACTTCCCATATACCCAAAAAGATAAGCGTGACCAGCGCGGTGCCATTGCGCCCGGTGAGGATGAAATACGCGATAGTCCCCGCAGCGGGCAGCTCCATGAGAATCCACGCGAGTCGTGTCGGAATCGTCGGCCCCCAGCCCCCACGGCTGTGACGCCCATAGGGCGCGGTGATGAAAAAGAGATAAATAAAAACCGCCAGCCCGGATACAAAACCCCCTGCTAATAAATAGGGGAACAGTGCCACTTCATTCATTCGCTAATTCCTTCGCGCAACTCCTGCGCTATAGCCCGTAACGTTTCTTCAAGGTGACGAGGCGCATAGCCCAGTTGGTCTCGTGCTTTCTGCGACGAAATATCCTGATGCTGTATCAATGCATCCAGCGATGCATGATTAAAGAGCGGTTCCTTGCCACGCACCCAACCCATGAACTGTACCAATGGCACCCCCAGGCGAACCAGCCCCGTAGGCAAGGCCATGCGTGGTGAAGACACTTCCATATACCCGGCCATCTCGGTACACAATTCCATTAACGTTCGGTAATGGCCACACAGGAGATAGCGCTCACCCGTGCTCCCCCGCTCCGCTGCCGCCACCATGCCGCCCACCACATCACGCACATCCACCCAGTTAAAGCCACCCGTGGTCACTATAGGCAACTTCCCTGCTTGCAAATCACGAAACGCCAGGCCCATGCGCGAAGGCTTAAAATCGAATGGTCCGATAACCGCGGTCGGATTCACGATGACCGCGTCCAACCCCGATGCCAACACGATCTCCTCCGCCTGTGCCTTGGTGTAGTCATAGACATAGTGGCTCTTCAAGGCTAATTCGCGAGTTTCATCTACTTGCACCTTCAATGGATAGGCCGACAATGCACGAATGCTACTGCAATGGATGAGCCGCCCAACACCCGCCTTTTGACACGCTCCCACCACCAGACGGGTCCCCGCCACATTAACCTGCTCCGAAATTTCCTTGTCCTTGCTGCTCAGTCCGATATACGCCGCCAGGTGATAGACCTGGTCACAGTCAGCGCATAATCGGGCCAAAGCACTTTCTGTCAGACCACCCTCGACCCGCTCCAGATCCAGCCCCTCCAGGGCACGGGTATCCCGCTGGACCAGCACTTTCACCTGGTGCCCCTGTGTCAATAGCACACGGATCAGATTGCCCCCCAGATGGCCCGAAGCCCCGGTAACGCCTATGATCATGGTCAACCTCCCACTCCACAAGTATCACGATCCCCCCTCCAAAATCCAGAAACTGTCATAAAAATGCCATTATAGCGCTGAAAAGCATTTATAAATTGACATTTTTTCGTCACCTTAACCTCTTTAATTGTAGTGGTTAGGGTAACGTAGTCTCGTCTCGGGCTTGACAATTCGTCACTTTGACGAATATA
>CALAXS010000214.1 GCA_937895305.1 uncultured bacterium | reverse complement strand
TATACATTTTTTTACACCAATGCTGCTTTTATCAATCCCCCATTATTCCATGTGTGCATTTTGGTGTCAATATATCCCAACAACCTCTTATTGCTATAACCGACCCAGATTACGGAACAAATACAAGCCTTCTTTGCCTGGTGCGAGGATATCTTTCCAACCATTACCGTCAATGTCGTCTATCCATAGGTACAGTCCGGTTCCACTGGTCTTGTCCGCAGGACCATAATCCAGCGTCACCCGCTTAAAATCGCCACCGTTCAACTCATAATAGTACAGCCCCAGGGGTTCTGCTGCGCCAGGGTCATTTCCGTTATGGGCCCGGTAGCGTTTCCCGGTAATCAATTCCAACTCATCATCATTATCAATATCCACTAACTCTATGGTATGAAATTGTGATTTGTCCGATTCAATAACGTGCTGCTTCCATTCACCTTCAGCACCCTGCTCCAGCCAATAGAGTCCATAGTCGTGGCCCTTACCAACGATCACATCGTTCTTCCCATCCCCATTTACATCATGGACCAGTATGGGCACACTTGCAGCAGGAATATTCCACTCTCCATGAAAGGTATAGCCATCGGGATCGAAGGGATCTTTGCCCCCTTCCAGCCAACCGGTATCCACTAATAAATCCACACGACCATCACCATTCACATCACCCGCACCAATGCCATGGCTCCAGCCGTCCCTGGGAATACTCGTTTCAGTAAACGTGCCCTTGCCCTTACCATTTTCGTCCAGGTCCAGTTTGTAGATATATAACGGTTGTGTGCGCGGGATAACTTCCACCACACCATCGCCATCCAGATCGTAATAGATACTTCGCTCAATATTCCCCACTTCCTTCACGGAATGTTCCGTCCACTCGCCACCTGCTTCACCCGGATTTTCACGCCACAGCATGGTCATGCCAAACCAGGCCCCGGAAACAATATCGGTCCAACCATCGCCATTCACATCCATAGGATAATCAGAAAAGGAGTCGTAGTAGTCATCCACCCGCATAATTTCTGCGATCTTGTTCGGTGTCTTGAAGTCGGGTCCGGCGAACCAATATCCGCCCGACACAATATCCGTGGTGCCGTCATTGTTCACATCGAACATGGAACACGCTTCGAAGGTCACATCACCGATGCGCTCCCGTTCAAATCGCAACGTGGGGTCTACAGCCAATGTTGTCACTGCAACCAGTACTACTATCAATCCGTTCATTATGTATCCCTCTATTCGTCCGTCGATTCTTTAATCGTACTCTAAACTAAAATTCCAGTGGTAGACCTGTGGCATCTGTCAAGCGACCTACAAACCCCCAACCACCACCATTCTGCACTATCTGCACGACAATCGTGTTTTCTCCTGCCTTCAATGTAATATCCACAATATCACTGTCCAGGGCCACGCCACGATCTACATTGTTCTCGTGGACCACCACGCCATTCACCCAGGCACGCACCCCGTCATCACTACCCAGCCGCAACTGTGCATTGACTGCCTCTTTTAACGTCACCCTGGTATGCGCAAAGGCGCAGGCATTCACCGCACCTGCCATAGGATCCCAGAGGTCAAATATGGGCTGAACATTATCGCTTACATAATCCGTCCACTGTAGCTCCACATCCCCTTCTTTCACCGTGAGCGCTGTGTTCACTGCATTCACATCAAAGGGCGCATTCTGGAAGCCCGTCGTCTTGTTCCACTTGAATGGACCCACCACATCCCAGGTGCGCAAGAAACCCAGTCGGTTTTTCCAGGCATCGGCTGTTTCCGTTTCGTTGGCGTAGGCGATGACCGCCTGCACCCCGGCTGTAGTCCCCAGTCGTCCCGTCAGTACCTGCTCCAGATTCTTCACCTGATCCTTCATACCCGCTTCGCGCAAGGCCCGGACAATCTCCAGCAACGTATCCACGGGGGTATCCACCAACTCGTCCGGCTTCAGTATTTCTACCAGCACCGAAGCCGCTTCCGGTACCGGGAATCGACGCAGTCCATCACGGGCCACCGTTTTTTGTGCCTCATCCTGCGTCAGGCGATACAAGGCGTAAAAGCCCTTACCCGCTGCCTGGGGCTGACCCATTTCGGCAAGTTGCACCGTTAAAGTTTCTACGCCCTGTAACGCTTCAACCTGCGCATCCCCGGAAACTGTTTCAGCATACTCCACCACAGCCCTTAACCCGGCCGGGCTATTGGAAGCAATCAGCCCTGCCATGGCCATCTGTGCCAGGGTTTCATCATCACCCTTTAACACTTCGGACAACAACGGAATAAATATCGTTGAATCTCGACGGCCCAACATACTCATGTACATGGGACGCATCGCTATAGGTAATGTCTCATAGCCCGCCAGCAACGCTGCATCTGCTGCACGACCCTGTTGCCAGGCCAGTGCTGTCACCGCCTGTGGTCCCAGCGTCGCAGCATTGTCTTCGTTCAAGGTACTCAGAATCAGCGGGATAGCCTGCTCATCACCATACTGGCCCAACAGGGCCATGGCCCCGCCCTGTGCAACAGGATCGACGGTATAGCCAAGGAGCCCCTTACAGCCTCTCATCAGTACGGTTACATTACCCCCCTTTTTACCCATTGCATACAGATATTTCAGCACAGCATCCCGTGCCTCTCTTGGTACATCCGCCCGGGAGGCAATATCAAAGATTTGACCATAGTACCAGCCGTACCATGGGTCCCCCGTCCAGGCCATGCTATGGGCGGCGGCCATGCGCACCGCAATGATGCCCTCATGCAAATAGGGCTCGCAGACGGGTAATGCAGCAGGATGTTCCATCTGTCCCAGGCCGTGCAAGATCTCTATCTGTTCCAGCTGATTGGCCTCTTTTAATGCGGCCGCAAACACTTCTACGGCTTCTGTGGTTCCCGCATTCACCAGTGCGACCCGCGCCTTTTCGCCCAATGTTTCATGCTTTAGCAATGCGCCT
The DNA here is from genome assembly GCA_937895305.1 of uncultured bacterium. Classification (GTDB taxonomy): domain Bacteria; phylum Hydrogenedentota; class Hydrogenedentia; order Hydrogenedentales; family JAEUWI01; genus CALAXS01. The sequence goes on along the minus strand of CALAXS010000214.1, from coordinate 620 downwards.
ACCACCGAAAGATCATGTCCCTCCGCAGCCAGGGCTGGAATATGACGCAAGATGCGACGCTTTAATTCATCGGACTCCTCCGCAGCGAGAATACCCAGCACCTGATCCGTCACCACCGTACGGTCTGCTTCGCGACCCGGCTGGCCTACCCAATGAATAATGTCCGCCAATAAATTATCCGCTGCGTTCCACACCGTCGGGTCATCATGATCCAGAAGGGGCAGCACATTGGGCACCACAGACGCTCCCTCGCGACGCAGCAACTGCTTCGCCAGAGAACGCTTCACATCGTCAGGACCCGCAAGATCACTCAACAGCGAATAGCGCGTCGTTGGTTGTGCAACAACTACGCCACACAACAGCAGTGCTAAACTGAATTTAATAATTGTCTTCATTGTCATACTTCCTTAGAGGCGCCAGGGGCCACGGTAGGTGCGCATCAAGTGACGATCCGCCTGTGCATCATCAATAAATTGCTCGTTTTCACCATCCCAGTGCAGCTTCCGCCCCACCTTCAGCGCGATTCCGGCCAGCAATACTGCCGATGTAGAACGATGCCCCTGCTCGATTTCAGCAGCGGGACGTTTTCGTGTGCGTATGGCGTCAAAGAAATTATTGTG
>CALAXS010000213.1 GCA_937895305.1 uncultured bacterium | reverse complement strand
GGCGAGCAAGAATTGCTATGAATAATGATCCATCTGCGTAAATCACACCACTAGAGGGGAAAATAGTTACAATGAGGCAGAAAGCGAGACGATTTGCGTCAAGCAATTCGCGATGTAGTTGTGAGTATTCCGAAGGGGTATGTCTTTGATTCTCAATATATTGTTGCCATTCTACTGGTGCAATACGCTGAATTAGAATTAGAGGATAATCCGCAGAACGGCAAGCATAGTGAGCTATCAGAAAAACTTCATAAACAGGTTTGTTCCGTTGTGAAGTCGATGGAAAACGAACTGGTTGATCTGGAACCGGAAGAGAACTGGTCGAAGCCTGTTCTTGATCATACCTCCCAGCCCATCTATTGGCGGAAACGATAGCGCTTTGTTTTAACAAGCTTCAACACTTGCGAATAAACCCCTCACCCGCATAGTATTTCCTACAGTGCGTGCGCTACGGTGTACACACGAAAAGGAGTACGCGGATGGAATACTGTATCGAGACCAACAACCTGACCAAGGCCTTCGGCGAGAAGGTGGCGGTGGTCCATCTGAATATCCAGGTGGAACAGGGCAGTTTCTACGGTTTCCTTGGTCCCAACGGTGCTGGCAAGTCCACCACCATTAAGATGCTCACCGGGATTCTGGGGCCCACGGCGGGCGATGCGCGGATACTGGGCTATCGCATGGACCGACAACCGCTCAAGGTGAAACAGCGCATCGGCGTGGTGCCCGAGCAGCTTTCCCTCTTTGAAAACCTCAATGCCCAAGAGTACCTCATGTTTATCGGGCGTATGTATAAAATGCCCAAGCCCGTCATCCAGCGTCGCAGCGAAGAATTGCTCGCACTACTGGGTCTGGCTGACACGGGCAACACCCTCACCCTCGAATTCTCCCACGGCATGAAGAAAAAACTCTCCCTTGCCGGGGCATTGATTCACGACCCCGACCTGCTCTTTCTCGACGAACCCTTCGAGGGCATTGACGCTATAGCCTCGCGCACCATCCGCACCGTCCTCGAACAGTTCGTCGCCCGGGGCAGCACCATCTTCATCACATCCCACATCCTCGAAATCGTCGAACGCCTTTGCTCCCACGTGGGCATCATCTCCCAAGGCAGTCTCGTCCAGCAGGGCACCCTCGCCGAAGTGACCAGGGGCGGTCGTCTGGAAGAGGCTTTCGTAAACGCGCTGGGTGACGCAGAGACCGCTCAAAGTACCGGGCTTTCCTGGTTGGGCGGGGGCGTGGCCTGATGCTTCGCCAGCTCTACGCGCTCCTCTGGCTCAAGTACAAATCCTTCATGGGAAAAGGGTCCGCCAGTCGAATCATCACCATGGTGGTCTATGGTGCCATCGCCACAGGCGGCATACTTGCTGTTATTGCTTCCAGTGCAGGCGGATTTTATTTAGGCACCCTCATGGAAGCCCCCGGCACCTCAACAGCAAACAGCGGGGGAGTTGAAAACACTGACCTCATCCTCGGTCTTGATATAGCGGTCTTCGTTTTTCTCTTTATGTGGCTATTTGGGCTTATGCTCGAACTCCAACGTCAGGACAGTATCGATTTGCGTTCCTTGCTCTACATGCCCGTATCCTTACGCATGGCCTTCGGACTCAATTACCTCGTTTCCCTCCTGAGCATCGGCACCATTATTCTCCTGCCCGGTCTCATGGCCTTTGCCCTGGGTCTGGTCACTTCCCACGGCCCAATCGCCCTGCTCCTCCTTCCAGGTATCCTTCTCTTCTTTCTCATGTTCGGGGCCTGGGCCTTTTACATTCGCGGCCTCGTGGCCATCATCATGGAAAACAAACGACGACGTCGCACCTTCCTCACGCTGCTCCCCATCGCCTTTGTCCTCCTCGGTCAACTTCCCAACATCCTCCTTTCCCTGGGTAACCAGAGATTTTTTGCACCCGCTTTAAAATGGATTGAGCCTTTTCTGGCAGATGAATCCATTATTATCAACCTCCACCTTCTCCTGCCCCCCGGCTGGTTGCCCTATGGTGTGGTACAAATCCTCGACGGGAATGTTTTCCACGGCCTCGCGGCATTCGCCGGCCTGGGCCTTTTCACCCTCTGGGGGCTAAGCCTCGGCTACCGCAGTACCCTGCGTTACTATATGGAAGGGGGTGACAACGGCAACGAGAAGGGCAAAAAGAAAAAGACAAAAAAACCGACCACCCCAAAACGCCCCTTGACGGAACGGGGTTTGCCCGGTCTGGCCGATGATACTGCGGCACTCACCTGGGCCTCCTTTCTGTCCTACCAGCGCCAGCCCAACATCCGCATGCTCCTGCTCATGCCCATCATCATGGGCATCGTCTTTCTCATGATCTTCTCCAATCCGGACATCCCCTTCACCGGGCATTCCGGCACCTGGATGCCCTTCATCGTCTTGCTCTGGCCCTTTCTCAATTTTTCCACCGTCTTTACCAACCTCTTCGGATTCGACACCGTTGGATTTCGCGGCACGGTACTCCTCCCCACGGCACGCAGCAAAGTCCTCCTCGCAAAAAACCTCGGTCTATTTCCCTTTGTCGGGGCAATCTGCCTTATCATGATAGCCATGGGTGCCCTGCTCTTTGAGATCCACCCCAAATCTGCCGCCATTTCCCTGATCCAGGTTCCCCAGCTCTTCTTCCTCTACTGCATTATGGGCAATATCCTCTCCATCTACTTCCCCTTACAGGTCAACCGCAACACCCTGCGCATGCAAGGCAACCGCGCCATGATGTTCCTCCTCAACATGCTCTCCCTGCCCCTGCTCGGTATCCTCTCCATCCCCACCCTCATCTGTTTCAACGCCGATGCCCTCGCTGAATACTATGGCTACGGTGCCCTGCCCTGGGGCCTTCTGCTCTCCGGCATATTCCTCGGCCTCATACTCCTCGTATACCGATACAGCCTCATTCACACCGGCGACCTCCTCCTCGTGAAAGAACAGAAGATACTCCTCACCCTCATGAAAGAACAGGGTTAAGCTCTGTCATCAAATACTGTTTATTGCCCTGATTGTAATACGATACACTCAACCCTTCTCGTCATTGCGAGTTTGAATCTGCTACGCGGGAAACTGAGACAGGTAAGAGTGAAAAATCCTCAATGTACTACTCTATTGTCATTCCTGTAGATGTTCACTAATTCGCTGACAAAATCAATATAACAATTTAAAGCATCACTCACATCGTCATTCCCGCGAAAGCGGGAATCCATGTAAGCTCTGCAACTATGCCTTGGCTACATACTTGGATCCCCGCGTTCGCGAGGATGACATCTATGGTGCTGAAAGAAACAATGGTGTTGACCAGCATACCGGATTTTGTTTTGTCAGTGAATTAGTGAACAATTACAGGAATGACAGGAAAGTAATGTTATTAGCCATGCCTATAAACACTTTTTTAACAACGAAGCTTGGTACTCTCGTTCCTCGCAATGATGCGCCGGAATTGAAAAGAACCAGATGAACCCCTTTATGCAACTCCACACCTTTTACCTGCCCGGTATACCCCATGTCATTTTCTGGCTCTTCGTCGCCATCGCCATCCTCATCCAGGGTGTCAG
>CALAXS010000212.1 GCA_937895305.1 uncultured bacterium | reverse complement strand
ATTCTTTTTGGTACGAACAGCATAAACAGGGGATCCTGTTTCTGTTAAGGGGTAACTGTTTGATATCACACCGTCTTCAGCACGGCGTCCTTTGGGGCACCACCCACCACACGGAATCCCCAAGAGAAACGCAGTGTTCAACGCAGCGCGGTCAACGCCAGTCTGACCACCCGATATAATTTTCTGTATTTTCATAAGGTTAAATCCCTACCAAACAAGTACGGTTATAGTATACTGGTTCTTCTGCATTTGAGCAACCTATTTTTTAACCATACTGGATAATTTTAGATATTGAAAAAGGCCCCAGGCACTACAGGCACAACTCTTTAGCCAGGCTGCGTATAGAGTCCTCAATGGTGTAAATGGGGTCATAATGCATGTCACGCTGGGCCTTATCCAAGGTAATGTCCCAGGATAGTGATTCAGCGGGATCTTCATGGCCACTGAATTCGATGGTAGAGGAGGAGCCCAATGTATCTATGCATAGACGGGCCAGCTCCAAATTTGAAATGGCGGTTTTCCCTGCTAAATTATAGATACCGCTTACTTGGTTGGTTATGGCATGCTCAACAGCATGTGCAGCATCACGGACATCAATATAGTTTTGACGGCGTCCGCCCTGTCCATCCAACACAATGGGCTGGTTTTCAAGTGCCTGACGTACAAATATTCGAAAAATCCTATTGTACTTGAGGCCGGGGCCAACAGGTGAAGAAAGACGAAATGAAACACCACACCTGCCACTGGTGCTAAAGTCTTGGACAAGCCCTTCACCGTACAATTTTGACGCGCTGTATTCAGAAGATGGCTGTGTTGGACTATCCTCTGAAATCGGACCCGTTGGAGAACAGACAGATATACTTGAAAAAAAAATCAAGGTATGGGCACCGCAACCAGTTGCAGCCTGTGCAATTTGCTGGGTGCCAATTTGGTTCGTGGCTACTACCTCTGGATCGCCAGGCACCATGCTGAGACATGCTGCTGTATGGATTATGCAATCAAAGGGACCTGTTGCAAGTATGGCGCCTAAGGCTTCTGGCGTGCCCAGGGTAACGTGACATAGCTTTATATGGCTGGGTAAGTGTGAACATTGACTACGACATAAACCGATGATGTCATGACCTTGTGCATCCAGGCGCTGTACGACTGCCGTACCGACATGACCACTTGCACCAGTAACGATTATTCTCATGATTCCAGACCGTAGTCTTCCAAGGCAACTTGATCTGTACCAGGTCGATCCAAAGACCCTGTATCACCTAATTGGCGACAAGAACCGGCATCGATATAAAGTTCGTTCCAATAACGCAAGGCGATGCCCTCGGTCACCAAAGGCAAGTCGATCATATCCTCACCCAAGACAAAGTGTCGTATGGCCCATTCCACCTCATTAAAACCAAAATGGGCACGCATAGGCGTGGTACCGGAAAAACGTGCGTTAATTTCGAAACATACAGGACCGTATTTATCCAGGCGCATTTGGATGTTGCAAGGCCCCATCGGTGCAAGGGCTGCAGTAATGGATTCCGCTTCTTGGCGCATCTCTGGGAAATCGCCTATCACAGCACGAAAGGTGGTGCCAGCAAGGAGATCTCGCTTCATGACGATGCTCCCGCGGATATTCTGGTGCCGATCACAAAAACAACCCACGGTATATTCTTCATCCTCAGTGCCGACATATTCTTGAAGCAGGTAGCCCCCTTTATCAGCAGCCAATATCGCATCTTCAACCTTTTGCACCGAAAATATGCCGTGTGCCCCGCCCCCCTTACGAGGTTTGGCGATGAGGGGATACCCACATTCTTCAATCAAAGTGCTCACGGCCTGCTGATCACTGGCATCGGCGTAACGCGGTGTACGGAGTCCTTGTGAGTCAAGCCATTGACAGGTACGCAGTTTATCGTCACCAATTTGGAAGGTCACGGGATCACTGACGAGGCAGAAGGCTTGGGTTTGCCCCTCGATTTCATTCTTATGAATGGAGAGGATGTGCAAGACAGGCTCTGCACCCGATAAAACTACATCAACCTTTTCATCTTTACAAACCTTAATAAGCCACGGCAGGAACTCAGGTTGATTTGCCCAGGGCGATACGTATGCACGGTCAACTGTATATAGGCCCATTTTCATGGCACTGATGTCTGCGCCAAGAACGCGAACGTTGAGGGTGGATTTTGCCAGTGCCTTGAGAATCCCTTGACTCACGTTGCCGCCCACCGCAAGAACAAGTACTGTTAGGGGAGAATTATGGCTGGTGCTCGAGACCGGGGTGGTCATTCTATTTCTCTTCTTATAACGTAATAGGGCTTGCGTTGTACTTCGGTATAGATACGACTGACATATTCACACATGAGACTTGTGGCAACCAATTGCATGCCGCCAAGGAAGAAAAGAAGTGCGAAAATTGCCTCTGTTTGTAGTACGTTACCGTTGATGAGACGGATGATTAAGACACGAATCCCCATGCCAAAACCCACAAAAGCAAAGAGCCAACCCAGCATGCCAATGATTTGAAGGGGTGCTGCTGTAATAGCAGTAAGCAAATCGATTGCCGTTCGAACAAGCTTAAACAAACTATATTTACTGTCACCTTGTGTGCGTGCATTGTGTTGAACATTGACCTCGACCACATTCCCTTCAATGCTGGCAACATCAACAGGTAAGTAGCGACACAAATGGGAGAAGCTGCCCATGTGGTCAGCGAGTTCGCGGCGAAAAGCCTTTAGCGCACAACCGAAATCATGGAGGGGCAGCCCGGTAGCGCGTGAAATATACCAGTTTAAGAATTTTGACGAGAGCCTTCTAAAGATACTGTCTTTCCGGTTTCTACGCCAACCACTAACCATGTCTGCCCCGTCTTCAAGTTTTTCGATGAGTAGGGGGATATCTTCAGGATGGTTTTGCAAGTCGGCATCAATCATTACAACAAAGTCGCCTTTGACCTGCGAGAAGCCAGCGTATAGTGCAGGGCTTTGTCCGAAATTTCTGGAAAGTTGGAGCACACGGAGCCGGGGGTCCTCTTGGCGAAGTGTCTTCATCAGGTCAAGGCTTCCGTCGCTACTGCCATCATCTACCATGATGATTTCAAAATCGTAGGGCATGGCCTCCAAGGTGGCGGTAGCGCGATCGCGCAATTCGCGTATGGAGGTCACCTCGTTATAAACGGGGACAACGAGAGATATCATTGCTTTATCTGATGACATGGGACTCCTGGCGCGTCAAGATACGTGTGTCTGCACGGGTGAGTATAGTACACGGGTTAAAAATGAAGCAACCACATCCTAATCACGGAAAACCAAGGACATCTCTTTCCCCACCGCACGTGTTACATAACCCTGTTTACCTTCATACATACCAGACTCCAAAACATCCACCAATGTGCCTATACCTTCTTCATAGTGCACCCGTATCCGCGCGAGCTTGTCTGAGTAAAACACTTCTTCCACCAATACACTGCGCGGATCAGCATGTAACCGCTTTAGCACAGCCCCATAAATTGCACGACTCCCCGGTGCTTCCAAAGTGATTAGCACACCCTGTTCCCTGGGTGCATCCAGCTTGGCCAGTGCAGCGGCAACAATCACACCCGTGGTAGCCTTGATTCCTGCATCGACCATTGCCGCTTCAGTAGTTTCTTCCAGCGACTCCCCCGTCACCACCCCCATAGTCTGCACCGTCTCCAGCAACCGCCCATCCATACTACGATAAATCTGGAGGTCCAGCACCGCTTGCATACGATGTAACTCTGCACCCCCTCCCTGATACGCCTTGTCTATAGCCGCCACCGTTCTTCCAACCACCACCACCTCTGCTACCTGTTGCCGGGCAAATTCACGTCCGCCATCCACATCCCCCATAACCGCTGCAATCAGCGCCTTCTGACTGTACAACCCATTTAGCGACTCCACACCCACCACCGTTTTAAAGCCCTGTTTTTCCAACTGCTCTGTAAGTGTTACCTCCACCACACCATACTCGATGACCCCCATCACCTTGTCCTTCGGAAACTGCTCCCCAATAACCAAGAGCACCTTGGGCAAGACTGGAATGCGGGGCAGCAGAAAGAGTGCCGTATCCTGACGTAACAAGCGTTCGCGCAAACGGACTTCCACTTCTACTTCGGTACGCCCCTGTACGTGCTCATGCCGTAAAATATCATAGTCCGCCAGATAGGCTTGTGCATTTCGAAAAATGGGCCGTAGTACATTCATATCAAATGCAGGGGCCAATCGCACCAACACCTCCTTCAAGGCACCAAACTGTGCATCCTGCACCGCGAGCGTTTTCGCGCGGTACCCTTGACCATCAGCAGAACCCTTCACCCGGACAGTCAACAGCTCTTCTTGTGCATCCGCCGAAAAACACAAAAAAAGGAGGACCATGAGCGGGCCACGGATAAACCAATGCCGCATACTTCGACCTCCAAACTAAACCTGCTATAGACTTGTGGTCTAACCCCTGCGATTCGCCAGGGAAATATAATGAAGCAAATAAAGAACCGAAGTTATTGCAGCAGCCACATAGGTCAAAGCAGCAGCACTTAACACACTCTTGGCACCTGCCAATTCTTCCTGTTCCATGATATGGCCAGTATTCAACGTCGCAAGGGCACGCTTGCTCGCATCGAACTCCACGGGTAGCGTAACCACCGTAAATGCTGTCGCTGCAGCGAAAAGCCACACACCAACCCAAATCAACGGCTGGAAAGCCTGAATAAAGATACCCGCAAGAATAAGCATGGGCGCGAATTTTGAACCGATATTCGCTGCCGGGTATACAAAAGAACGCAAGTGCATCGGGGTGTAGCCCCGTGCATGTTGAATCACATGCCCGATTTCATGGGCTGCAATGCCCAGGGATGCTACTGAATTCCCATAAAACACATCCTGGGACAAGCGCACGATTTTGGCCTTGGGATCATAGTGATCCGTCATTTGCCCGGCAATACATTCCAGACCAACATCATCGATATCGTTGTCCCGCATCATGCGTTGGGCTATCTCTGCCCCAGTGATGCCCGAGCGCACCCCCACCTTGGACCACTTGGCATAAGCCCCCTTTACCTTAATCTGGGCAAACCCCGCCAAAGCCATGGTCACCAACATAATCAATATACCTGAGCCACCTATAGGCATCATCTTGAAAAACTCCTTTACTTCTTCATCTGGTCGCGCTGTGCCGGGGTCTGCATCTGGCAGGAACCGTTCAACTCAGCGCCTTCATCCATGTGTAGATTCCGCACACGCACATTTCCGTGTACCTTACAGGACGAACCCAGATACAACGCACCGGGTGTCGTCACATCACCATACACCTCACCGGCCAAATCTATTCGCTTGCCCGCAGTCACATTTGCACTTAATCGCCCTGATGGCCCCAGCTCCAACGTATCCGTACACTCCACCACGCCCTCAACCAGTCCATCCACCTTGCAGGAACCCGCTCGGATATTGCCAGAGACCAATGCGCTTTTACCAAGGTATAAGCGACCATCAACCGTAATATCGCCTTCAATCTTGCCCGAAATCTCCGTGTCCGTACCCCCGGTCAGGGACCCTTCAATGATGACCCCTTCCGGTATAATCATTTTCTGCGATGTCACGGTCCGTGCCCGTCGCAAGGCCAGGTCATCCGCCTTCATGCCCGCCTTGCTCTGCGCTTCAACCACGGCATCCCGGGTATGTTCAGGACCACGGCCCTGTTGGATAGCGTCATCTATGGACTTACTAAAGCGTCCGAAGAGTCCCTTTTTCCCGGCCTTCTGTAATTCATCATAATCTGCATCCGAATCCACATTCGCTGCACCCTGAACATTCTTGTTTTTATTCTCATCAGTCATTGTTAAAAATACCCCAATCGATTGGCTATATCTGATACACACCTTGAAATCTGTAACTGTGGCCGTGTTGCGATAAATGGAATACCTGAGTTTACCGCCTCCTTCACCGTGTCATCAAACGGCAAATAGCCCAAATCATCCGGTTCAACCCGCAAACTTTCCCGACAATACTTACTTAAAATGTTGGATGCAACTTTCGCTTCATAAGCATTCTGTACTTTGTTCACCATAATCTTTGGCTTAAAAGCCTGTACCAGAGCAATGACTTCCTGCTGTACATGCTCTTTCGTGCGTGAATCAAAAACCGGGGCACCTTCAATAGCACCCAAAAACTGGTCAATGGTTTCATTCTTCCGTAGCAATTGCCCTACTTCCGGACTCTGGTAAAAACGTTCAATGCGACGAAAAACCGCAGCACGGATAAATTTGAATGCGTTATCAATACTGGTACGCTCTGGTGTAATCACCACCACCCCATTGGTCTCCGTCATACGAAAGAAATCCAGGGTATTCAGGTGGGCACCTGCATCCAGGTCCACAATAACCAGATCCGCATCCAGCTTCTTTAGTTCCCTAATCAGGGCAATTTTCTGCTGATACCGTGG
>CALAXS010000211.1 GCA_937895305.1 uncultured bacterium | reverse complement strand
GTGGAGGAGCTGGACCGGGGCGATATTCCCAGTATGTTCAAAGATCGAATCGACCTGACCAAGCGTGGTGTTTGTGGTATGTCATTTGGAGGCACAGTCACTGTACGTACTGCATTGACCGATCCGCGCTTCTCGGCAGCACTTAATCTGGATGGTCCTTTGCTGGCCAAGGAAATATTCGATTGCAAGCATGACATACCTTTTATGCATATCATAGATTCAAACAACACGAACAGTTTCAATGTCCCTGTGGATGGTGCCCTTGGTCCGGTCTATAAAGTTATGGTGAGCGAAACCAGGCACCTCAATTTCTCAGATGCTGCGGTCATACTGCCACGGTTCAAGAGTTTACGTGAGGGTCTGGGTGAAATTGACGGATACCAATGTTTGCAAATCGTAAATGATTATTCCCTGGCATTCTTCGATCAGTACCTGAAGAACAAGCCTTCTGAATTGCTTGTGCAGGAACAGTCCCCCTATAAACTGGTTGAAGTTGAAACCCGTAACATCCCGGAAATCAACGCATTTACGGTAGCTCGTGATTAGGCATGCAGCCTTTTCCAGTTCTGATTGCTGCACAATTCCTGGAACGCCCCAATAGATTCCGGGTACTTTGCGCCCTTGAAAATGGGCATCGTGTCGCTGCCTTTATGCCCAACCCCGGTCGCATGTGGGAACTCCTTATCCCCGGTGCCCGGCTTTTTCTGGTGCCCGCCCCTGTGGATGAGACCGCCACACGAAAGACCGCTTTCACGGTTGTGGGTGTTGTGCGCCACGGCGAGACCATCTTTCTGCACACCCTTGTGACGAATCAGGTTGCTGAACACCTTCTGCGGCAAGGTCGTATCGCTGCGCTTGCCAACGCAAAGATTGTGCGTAGCGAAGTTAGCGTTGGTCATAGTCGCTTTGATTTTTTACTGGAGGATGACCAGGGCCTCATCTATGCCGAAGTAAAATCCTGCACCCTCTTTGCTAATGGTGTTGCCATGTTTCCCGATGCCATTACGGAACGGGGTAGGCGGCATTTGCTGGCGTTGGCGAAATTAGTGGAAGCGGGTCATCGTGCTGCTGTTATTTTTATTGTCCATAGCAATCGCGTGAAGTGCTTTATGCCAGACTACCATACTGATCCCGAATTCGCAGCCACCCTCTGTGCTGTCCGTGACCAGGTCGCGGTTATCCCGGTCTCTATCCATTGGACACCGTCCCTTCGTCTGGGGAAAAACAATACGGTGCTGCCCATACCCTGGGACCGGGTCGCGCGGGAAAATGTGGATCGAGGTCCGTGCATAGCGATTTATCATTTACCCCGTAAACGACGAGTCTCTTTGCATGACACAGAGCTTGTACTGAATAAGGGTTATTTTCTGGTCTGCACCCAGGTTGAGGAAGCCATGACCCGACACCTGAATCGCCTGAAACGTAAGCCGAAAAGTGCGACAACCCTGGCTGACTGGTTCCGTAAAGAGGCTCGACTCGTGGAGTCTTTGCCCATACGCACAGCAGACGATCTATATCCGGATTTATGCGCGGCACTCATGGAGCAATTCATTGAATGCAGATCGGGTACTCAGGATTGGGTATTCCAGCATCCAGCGAACCCCCTTGAAGAGGATTGCTTTCACCAACTAATTGAGCATTTCAGGATGCGAATGACCGACTAAGTTCATTCTGTAACTTCGTCTTCTCTTCGGCTATACTCGCCTCACTTAAAAAACGTTGCACAAGCCTATTTCCACGGGGATGACCATGGGGCAAACCATTAAAGAGTTTACAGGCACATGCGCCTTGGCTGTTCTGCTTGCAGGATTGCTGGGGGTGGCCTATGGCTTTTACGATTTAATTCTTGTACTCCTCTATCAGCCCCAGGGCATGGAGGATGCCTACTTCCTCACGGCGTATTTACTCCTTGGCATCGCTGCGGTGAGTCTGGTGTGGGCAGGCGTATTTTGCGGACTGGCCGTTGTCTCTACTGCTCTGGCCTGGCACCGGCATTGGCTTTATTCGCTGTGTATCGGACTGGGCCTGTTCATGGCCTATGCTCGCTTCAACGGTATGGGTATTCAGGAGCTGGTACTGCCCCTGTTCAGCTTCAGCATGGGAAATGTATATCGTGGCGTGTTGCTCATCCTGATCATTTCAGCACTCAGCCTGGGGGTCTGGGCACTTCACTTATTCCTGGACTTCAAACCACGTACCCAGCAGATCCTTACACGACTCACATCCGCTATTCCATGGCTCCTGGGCATGGGCTGCTATGGTCTGTGGTTCTATCGGGTGCAGGAAAGCATTTCCCTGAACCAGTTTATCGCCATTCTGGTAACAACACCGCTGGTCGCGTTGACGGTGTGTACCTTTCGCGACACTTTTTGGGCGCTGGTCACCAATAGTGCATTGACGATCCTGGTGCTCCTGAGTGTGCTCTACCTGATAATTAGTACGCATCCTGCGGAAACAAATGAAGTAATATCACCATCCAGTCCAAAAGGACCACGCCATGTTTTGCTTGTCGTTTCGGATACCCTGCGACGTGATGCCTTGTCCTGTTACAACTCGCAGGCAAAGCCCACCCCCCATATTGATGCCTTGGCCAAGGACGGTATCCGTTTTGAGCATGCCTATGCGCCTTCCTTCTGGACCACGCCTTCCATGGTCTCCATCATGACCGGGTTAACACCAGTAGAGCATGGGGTGATGGATAAGGGCCCGTTATCCCAGGATGTAGAGACATTGGCAGAAGCTATGCAGGCGCGTGGCTACACGACCGGGGCCATCGGTTTTAATCCTATGTTACGCCCGGAAATGGCGGGGCTTGAGCAGGGTTTCGATAAAATTTCCTGGCAACCGAACAACGACAAACGAAAAAGCTATCTGGGTTCACGATTGATTGCACGTTTATTTCCAGACCATTGGCCCTACACCACCGACACAACGGGCCTCACCAAAGCAGCGATGCAGTGGTATGATGCCTATGGTGAGCAAGCCACCTTCCTGTGGCTACATTATTTTGACCCCCACGACGACTATGAACCGCCAGCGGAGTATATGCCGGAAAGCACTGCTCCGGAGGGCGTTCCGGCCCATCACTTCCGTGGTGCCATGCCAGGCGTACGCACTGGACATCGAGCCAAGGACTCTGCCAGTCGCGATTGGTATCATCAGTTATATCTGGGTGAGGTGCAATACGTCGACGCGGAGTTCGGTCGCCTGGTAGAACACCTTAAAAAGCTGAAACTCTATGACGACATGCAAATCGTCTTTGTGAGTGACCATGGCGAAGAATTCTGGGAGCATGGTGGTTTCGGGCATGGCCACAGTCTCTATGGGGAATGCATCAACGTGCCGCTCATTATCAAGCAGCCTGGGAATAGTCGTTCAAGAACGGTTTCAAATGCAGTGAGTACAGTAGACCTTATGCCCACATTGCTAATGGAGAAAGAGCGCGTACTATTTTCTGCGAATCGTAAGAATACGCCCCTATTTTCCAGTGGCACCCTGTATTTTGAGCCACAGGACAGTGTCATTCTGGGCGATTGGAAGCTGATTCGCTGGCATACTTCCGGGCGGGCAGCATTGTATAATCTCAATGAAGATCCTGAGGAGCAACACAATCGTATCGACGACAAGCCGGAACTGGTCAAACAGCTGCGCACCTTGCTGGATGGCTATGAAGCGAAGAAAACAGGGCAATCGTCAACCCAATCGACGACCTTGGACACAACCACACGGGAACAGCTTCAAAGCCTGGGCTACATCGAATAAATCACACCCCGTCAACGTCTATATCTTGTAGCACGTTCATAGCTTGAGCCACCCCAAGCCCATTCGTTAGAATCATTGCCTTGATGCTTCCCAATTATCATACCGTATCGCAGGAGTTAGCTTAATGTCACGTAGCAAGTATTTCCCTATTTTCATGGCCCTGGCGCTGGTACTCGTCGGATCCAGGGCCCAGGCCGGGCGCACGGTCATTCTAGGCTTTGACGGTGCTGACCCCCACATTGTGCAGGATATGCTGAAGGCGGGGGAGCTGCCGAATCTGGCGAAACTCCAGGAAACGGGTAGTTTCATGCCCCTCGGCTCCAGTAACCCGCCCCAGTCCCCCACAGCATGGTCCTCTTTTGCTACGTGCAAGACGCCGCTGAACCATGGGATTTATGACTTCCTGAAGCGTACGCCCTCCAACTATTTCCCGGGCGTCGGTTTTGGTAGTACGGTAAAGGCCAAGCTGAATCCTGATGGCTCGGTGGCTTCGGAACCACAGTATGTGAATAACCGCAAGGGCGACACATTCTGGAAAGTAGCCAGTGATCAGGGACTCAAGGTCAAGGCCCTCGTGGTGCCATTCGCGTATCCTGCGGAAGACCTGGCGGATGAATGCCTGCAACTCTGTGGTCTCGATGTGCCGGATATCCGCGGTACACAAAGCACTTATTTTGCATTGGCTGAATCCTTCACCAAGGAACAGTCCGTAGCGGGTGGCATGCAGCTCCCCCTTAAATTTACTGGCGATGCTGCTACGGTTCAGGTGCCGGGTATTGCCGTGCCGGGCACACGCCCCGCCAAGTATGTTACAGCACCCCTCACGGTTACCGTGGACCGGACAGCGAAAAAAGTTGCACTCACTGTGGGAGACCAGACCCTAAGCCTTGAAGAAGGCACCTGGTCCAACTGGGTGGAGTGGTCCTTCGATGTGAGCGATCAATACACGGTTCATGCGGTGAGTCGTTTCCATTGTATGGCCGCGGGCGATAGTGTGCGTGTCTATATGACCTGCCTCCAGATTCATCCCGAAAAGCCCATGATGCCCATAAGTAGTCCCACGGCCTACTCCGGCGCATTGGCGAAACGCTATGGTAATTTTAAAACTGTGGGCTGGGTCTATGACACCAAAGCATTGCAGATGGGTGATATGGATGAAGCCATGTTCCTGGATGATGTGCAACAGACCATGGCCTGGCGCGAGCAACTTTGTCTGGGCGAAATTGATGCAGGTAACTTTGACCTGCTGGTTTCCGCCTGGACCGGTACAGACCGTGTCGCTCATATGTTCTGGGCCTACCGCGACTCGAAGCATCCTCTCTATAGCGAAGAGAAAGCAAAGTTATATGGCACGGTCATCGAGGATACCTACCGCAAGATGGACAGTATTGTCGGTAATGTAATGAAACGCCTGAGCGAAGACGATTTGCTCATGGTCATGTCGGACCATGGCTTCCACAGTTTCCGCACAGGCTTCAGCGTGAACACGTGGCTCATCGAGCAGGGCTATCTGGCCACCAAGGACGGCGGGAAAAATACGGAGACTAAATACCTGCAAGGCTTTGACTGGTCCAAGTCGAAGGCATACGGTCTCGGCCTGGGT
>CALAXS010000210.1 GCA_937895305.1 uncultured bacterium | reverse complement strand
TATCTACGTGAGCCTCTATGGCACCGATAAGGAGAAGAAAAGCTCCATCATTGCCCTGCAAAACTCACAGGGTTGGGTACGCAGGGAATTGGGTAAACATCTTCGCATGCGCAACACCCCTGAAGTGCGTTTTTACGAAGACGACACACTGGACAAGGTATACGAACTGGAAGGTCTCATCGAAAAGATACATGAAGATCACGAGGAAATGCCTTTTAATCATGTGGGTTTTGACCTGATACTTGAAGATCTGAAGAATGCGGAATCCTTTTTGGTAACGGCCCATGTGAGTCCCGACGGCGATGCCGTGGGCTCTATACTGGGCATGTGTCATCTCCTCAAGAAGCTGGGTAAAACGAAAATAACCCCCATGCTGGCCGATCCGGTCCCCAAGGTTTTCCATTCGTTACCCGGTGCAGACACTATTGTCAATGCAGAAGAAGCTCCGACAGACTACGACCTCGCTATTATCCTGGATGTAGCGCAGTTGGAACGGACGGGCAAGGTGGCCGACTATATTCCTGCCAGTAAAAAAGTATTGGTCATTGACCATCATCTGGTGGATGCTCCCGATGGCACCCTGGGTGTTATAGACGCTTCCTTTGCCGCAACAGGCGAGATGGTCTACGAATTATTCAAGACCGCAGGAATCGAACTGGATGAAGAAGCGGCCCATTGTATTTGTGTGGCCCAGATAACCGACACGGGCGGGTTTCGCTATTCAAATACCAATGCCCGGTCGCACCATATCGCAGCAGCTATAATCGAAACAGGGCTGGATGTATCCCCTATCTGCCACCAGGTTTTTGATACCATGACGCTACCCAAATTTAAATTACTTCAGACGTACCTCTCTCGGCTCAGCTTTTGTGCAAACGGTAAAGCTGCCTGGTCCTGGCTCACCGCGAAAGACCTGGAAGAAGCAGGGGGCCAGCGCGAGGATCTGGACGGGCTGGTCAACTACGGTCGTAATATCGAGGGAGTAACGGTGGGGGTTCTCTTTAGCACACTGGAAGAAACAGTATCCAAGGTGAGTCTGCGCTCGGAAGAAGAATTCAACTCAGCGCAATTCCTGTCACAATTTGGAGGTGGGGGACACGCAGCAGCAGCAGGAGCCACCTTAACGGAACCGCTTGACGCTGTGAAGGATAAAGTACTCAAGGCATTGGAAGCAGCACTGGAAGCCTAACAATGGATGGCTTGTTACTTGTCGATAAACCAGCGGGCATGACCTCTCATGATGTAGTGGACCGTATCCGAAAGGCGGCCCAACAGCGTCGTGTGGGGCATACGGGAACCCTGGATCCTGCTGCAACCGGACTTCTCCTCATTTGTCTCGGTAAAGCGACGCGACTTTCAGAGCACCTGACCGGTTTATCCAAAACCTATGAAGCTACGCTGCGATTTGGCGTAGAAACCAGTTCCTATGATATGGATGGCGAAGTGGTGGCAGAGAAACCAGTACCGGTGTTGACCGCAGCGACTATTCAAGCGGCATGCAACGCCTATGTAGGTACCATCCAGCAGCTCCCTCCCATGGTCAGTGCCATCAAGGTAGGCGGACAACGTCTATACAAGTTAGCCCGTAAGGGCGAAGTAGTGGAACGTAAAGCACGTACCGTTACTATTGCCCGCTTTGATGTACTGGAGGTGACCTTGCCCGAGGCGAAGGTGGTAGTTGAGTGCAGTAGTGGCACCTATATTCGTAGTCTTTGTCATGATGTAGGAA
>CALAXS010000209.1 GCA_937895305.1 uncultured bacterium | reverse complement strand
GGTGAAGTACCCACCCCGGTCCTCTACTACGCGCTTCAGGTCCTGGACGTGGACGGGGGCATCATGCTCACCGCGAGCCACAACCCCATGGAATACAACGGTCTGAAAGTGGGTGTGGGCAAGACGACCCTCCACGGTCCCCTGATTCAGAAGCTGCGCATGATTGCGGAAAAAGGCAACTTCCCCAAGGCCAAAGGCCCCGTCACCATCACCAAGATGGACATGGTACCCCGCTATATCAACCGCGTGTGCCGTGGCATCAAGCTGAAACGTAAACTCAAAATCGTCGTCGATGCCGCCAATGGTGTAGGTGGTCCGGTTGCTGTGCCCCTCTACGAAAGACTCGGCTGCGAAGTCATCCCCCTCTATTGTGACGTGGACGGCACCTTCCCCAATCACCACGCCGACCCAACCATCCCGGCGAATAATATCGACCTCATGAAGGCGGTGAAGAAGCACAAGGCCGATGTCGGCATTGGCTTTGATGGCGATGTGGATCGCCTCGGTGGTTGCGATGACCAGGGCAAGATGCTCTGGGGCGACCGCCTCGTGGCCCTCTTCGGCGAACACATCCTCAAGGAAATACCCGGCGCTACGATTCTGGGCGATGTAAAATGCTCGCGCAGCCTCTTTGAACACATCAACAACAAGGGTGGCAACTGCATCATGTGGCGCACGGGCCACTCGCACATGAAGAACGCCCTGAAAGATATGAAGGCCCAACTCGCCGGAGAGATGAGCGGACATATCTTCTTCAAGCACCGCTGGTATGGCTTCGACGATGCCATCTACTGTGGCGCGCGCCTCCTTGAAATTGTCGCCGCAGGACGACGCCCCCTCAGCAAGCACATGGCGGCGATACCCGAACGCTTCATTACCCCTGAAATTCTCATCCCCTGCCCGGACAAAACCAAGTTCGGCATCATCGACAAGGTGGTGGACCACTTCACCAACACAATGAAGCTCGACGTGGTCACCCTCGACGGCGCCCGCATCGAATTCCCGGACGGCTGGGGACTCATCCGCTGCTCCAACACCTCGCCCAACATCGTTATGCGCGCCGAGGCCGACACCAACAAGCGGGTCAAGGAAATCGAGCGATTGCTACAGAAAACCCTGAAGCAGTTTATGTAAGGTTAAGACAGAGATAATCTAAAACAACATCAGCCCCGTGACACCACGTCGCGGGGCTTTTCTTATTTTAATGAAAATACATGTGAAATCGTTGAAGCTAAAAACCACCCAATGTAATAGCAACCATTAAATGAGCATATCCAAACGGGCAAGTATTCATACCAACGAATTTTATGCTTTCCAATCCATGCAACAAAAAGGTACAAGACCGCCCAAATAGTTATAAACAGCATCCAGCCATAGGGCACCCTATCCCTTAAAACACCCGAGTATGCCTCATCGTTTAATGCTGATAGGGCACCCTGATAAAAACCTTCACCAAATAGACAAAAGAGAATCGCAGTCCCCAGTAGCGCAGGAACCCTTATCATGGCAATAATCTTTTCCCAAGGCTCTGTCCAATATTGAGGGCTCATGTTCTTCCTCTCGTCCCTTATCGCACGCTGTACTACGGCCTCTGTGTGGGAATACATATCCCGAAGCTCTGCCTCGGCAAACTAAACAACAACCCACCCCATTTCACACCCGCCTCCCTTGTCATACCCGCGGAGGCGGGTATCTCCGCGTAGCAATCCTGGCCCAATAGTAGCAGCACTACCACACACTCCCGCCAAACCCGCGCCCCCTCCCCAACAGCAGAACGAAAACTGAGTGACTTCCGGGTCCACACTCCGGCTGCCAGAAAGCATGTAAACGCGGTGATTCCCGCCTGCGCGGGAATGACAATGTTGTGTTAAGTTGTATCAATACTGACCACTCTTGCGCTACCATTAATTTCCTTGCCTTGCAACACCGCTGTATCCTCTGTCGTTTCCGCGACATCTGCACCGGATTCTCGCAGTGTATCAGCACGGTGCTGTGCGAGGATTTTGACGAGACTCCTCGCCTCAGCCAGAGTCCCAATTCCAATAAAGAAAAGTGCGTGGTTTATATAGTTAGGCATAGAGTGACTTATCTCAGGTTTCTCAAAGAGCAGCATGATATATAATCCAGTAAAGAGAAAGGCAAAGCCCGTGCAGCCTTTAAAGAAGCCTTCTCTGGATTTACTGATACTGGTCTGGATGAGTTTTTCGCGCTCGCCTTTCCCCAAGGCATCCAGTGGAAACAGGATTTTCCGCAGTCCCC
>CALAXS010000208.1 GCA_937895305.1 uncultured bacterium | reverse complement strand
CTCGGTAAAATGGGTGCCATGATGAAGCAAGCCATGGAGATGAAGGGGAAGATGGAGGAAATCAAGGAACAGCTCGGCGATGAAAGAATAGAAGCAAGCGCTGGGGGTGGTATGGTTACGGTGGAAATTTCCGGTAAACTTGAGGTGCTCTCCGTAAAAATTGATCCGGAAGTAATCAACAAAGATGAGCCCGAAATACTGGAAACCCTTATCCAGGCAGGCATCAACGAAGCTATCTTGAAATCCCAGACGATGATGAAGGAAAAGATGAGTGAACTAACCCAGGGTATGAACATCCCCGGCTTGACCGACTGATTCCTTTCCGATATGAGTATCAATCCAGCCCTGGCTTGTCCAGGGCACTTTATTTAGCGGAGACCTCTTTTTGCGCATTGTATTTTTCGGCACACCTGATCTGGCTGTACCCACCTTGGCTGCTGTTGCAGCGGAGCATGAGGTTAGTGCCGTGGTCTGCCAGCCGGACAAGCCCCAGGGGCGCAGCAAGAAGCTGGTTTCCCCCCCGGTTAAGGCTTGGGCCGATGAACACGATATCGAAGTGATGCAGCCAACCAGGCTAAACGACGGCAACTTCGAAGCGTGGCTCAAGGCACAAGAGCCAGATGTATGCGTGGTGGCTGCCTATGGTCGATTGTTGAAAGAACCGCTTCTCACCATTCCGCCGTACGGCTACCTGAATGTGCATCCCAGCTTGTTGCCCAAGTACCGTGGCCCCTCCCCCATCGCCTCTGCCATTCTCAATGGGGATACCGAGGCTGGAGTGTCCATCATGCGCCTTGTCCTTGAAATGGATGCCGGGGATGTCATGCTCCAGGAACGCAGCCCCATCGACCCCAATGAAACGACCCAGGAACTGACGGATCAATTGGCTGTGTTGGGCGCATCCATGATGGTGGAGGCCATCCGACAGGTAGAAGCGGGTACGGCCACTTATACCCCTCAGGACCCGGCTCTGGTTACGCACTGCAAGATGACGAATAAAGAAGACGGGGCCATACAATGGACCCGGTCTGCTCAGCATATACATAATCAGGTTCGGGGCACCCAGCCCTGGCCCGTGGCTCATTGCCATTACAATGGCCAGGTCTGCCGCATTCATGAGAGCCGGGTAATCGACGAAGCAAGCACCGAAAAGCCCGGTACCGTCACCCAGGTACTCAAAAATTCAGTCTATGTCGCTACGGGCGCAGGGCAACTGGAAATACTCCGGTTCCAGGCCCCCGGCAAGAAGGCCATGGACATAGGTTCCTATCTTCGTGGGCAGGGTCTTCAGGTTGGTGAACGTTTTGAGGAAATCCCCCATGCCGGTTGATTTAGTTCGCGATGCAGCGATTGACGTTATTTTGCGTGTGTTTGACCGTGGTGTTTACCTGGATGTGTCGCTCGACAAAACGCTGCGCAGGAAGAAGCCCTCGGACCGTGGACGTCGATTTATGACCCAACTGGCCTATGGGACGGTACGTCATCGTCTTCTCTGCGATTTCATTCTCCAGAAACTATGCCATCAAGCATTGGACGAACTGCCTACGCCCATTCTCGCCATCTTGCGTATGGGCGTATTTCAGTCTCTGTTTTGTGACAATGTCACCCATCCGGCCATGGTCCATACCAGTGTGGACCTCGCCAAGCGGCGTCATCATGCCGGTACCGCCCGTATGGTCAATGCCATTCTGCGAAAAGTCCCCCAGTCATTGGACGAAGTCCAACTCCCGGACAAAGCAGAGGACTTGCATAAATATTTGCGTATCCGCTATTCCATGCCCAAGTGGCTGGCCCGTGACTGGATGAAGCAATTCGGTGACGAAACAGCCGAGGAGCTTTGTATCGCCTGTGACAGCCCGGCTCCCATGTCCATCCGGGTCAACACCCTCTGTACAGAGAAGGATAAATTGCAGGAGGACCTTGCCCGTTCAGGATGCATCATGGCCTCCCAGACCCCTATACCCGAAGAATTGACCCTCATGGATGGTGGCAAGTTGGTCAGCACCAAATGGTTTCAGCAAGGCCATTTCATGATTCAAGACCCTGCGTCCATGCTGCCACCCCATCTCCTGGACCCACAGGAAGGGGAGCATATCCTCGATATGTGTGCAGCACCGGGCGGTAAAACGACCCATATCGCGCAACTGACCCATGACAAGGCCAGGATTATTGCCATGGATCAGGGGCAGTATCGCCTGCAGAAAATTGGTGAAAACCTGAACCGCTTAAACATGGAAAGTGTGGAATTGCTCTGTGGTGATGGTGCCAAGCCCCCCTTGCGTGGTGAGTTTGATAAAATTCTGGTCGATGCGCCTTGTTCCGGATTGGGAACTATACGGCGTCATCCAGACATAAAAGACAATATAAAGCCCATGGATATTCAACGGTTAGCACACCAGCAACTGAGACTTTTGCGATCTGCAATCGCACTTTGCAAGAATAACGGTATTATTGTTTATTCCGTATGTACCATTAGCCTGGAAGAGACCCAGGAAGTG
>CALAXS010000207.1 GCA_937895305.1 uncultured bacterium | reverse complement strand
ATTAACCTATAGACATCAAAAATTAACCTAAAGGTAAGCAGATGAAAACAATTGTCCAGTGTTACCTCGGTGTGGATGGAGCCTGCGCGGCAGCGGCAGCCTTATGCACTTCCCCAGATGCGGAACTGGTATTGACCAGTGCGCGACGCATAGGCACCACACTCTCGATGCAGGTCGAGGAATGCAACATCCACGTCTGTGGTGTAGGGGTGGATGCCGAGGTGTGGACCGAAGTACACATGGCCTGTGAAGCCTTGCAGTCGCAAGGTGCCCGGGTTATCTGGCATTGTGGACGCGGCTATCTTGACGAGTTAAAATTTTCCAGCTTGCCCATTGAAATCGATTTTCTGCAACGGGGCACCAACACCGCCACGGTGAGCGAGTACTTCAACGCAAACGAAGACCCTGCTGCATTGGATCTAAAGGCACTCGCGACCTGGGATCCAGGCCTCGACAACGTAGCCAACGAGTCCCCTCCCCGTGAGCTGGCGCAATGGCTGGATCTCATCAAGGCATGCCAGGCCCACTATCTCAAGTACCAGGACGAGATGCCCTACCTCGAATGCATCACCAAGCTGGCCTCCGGTATTTTCGACCGCGGTGCCCAGGGCATGGTTGACGCATTCCACAACACAGGCTGGCACAATGTGCATCATGCACGCTCCCCCATCATGCGAGGCATCAAGCAGCGCATCCTCAAGTGCGCCCAATCCCCCTGGCCCGTCCTTGTCCTCGGCGAATCCGGGGTCGGTAAAGAACACGTAGCCCACCTTCTCCACGAAGGCGCAACCGACCACCGGGCCCACGGCCCCTTTATCCCGGTGAACTGCGCGCAATACGCAGGCAACATCGCCCTGGCCAACTCGGATCTCTTTGGCCATGTGAAAGGAGCCTTTACCGGGGCCGACCGTGACCGGAAGGGTAAGTTTGTAGAAGCCCATACGGGCACCATCTTTCTCGACGAACTCGGCGAGTTACCCCTCGAAGTGCAGGCCAAGCTTTTGCGCGTGCTCGAAGACGGTCGTGTGACCCCCGAAGGTGGCGACACCGCTAATGATGCTGTGGATGTCCGGGTCATTGCAGCGACTAACCGTGATTTACAGGCTATGATTCAGGCAGGCACCTTTCGCGAAGACCTCTACCATCGCCTCTCCACCCTGTGCATCACCGTGCCCCCGCTACGTGAACGTATCGAAGATCTGGAGATCATCGTTGACAAGCACCGGGACACATTAAAAGCCCAGGGCCATAGCATTCGACTGACCAAGGCCGACGGGCTCGCTTTAAAAAACTATTCATGGCCCGGCAACGTACGTCAACTCATCAAGATTCTCAATCGCAAGGCCGTCTTCGGCGATACCATATCAGCGCTATTGGCCGAAGAACAACAGGCAAGCGTGGGGGAGAGTACCCACAACGGCCTGACCTTTCCCGCGACCTTACGCGCATGCCCTGAAATGGACGAAATGAAGAAGGCCTACGCCGAGCATGTCTGGGCACTATGCAGCCAGAATGTCGCAGCAGCATCCCGCGCCCTCGGTGTTCGCACCAACACCCTGCGCTATAACTACCTGAAAGAACACGTATCAGGAAAAAGTGAAGCGTGACATTTTTCAAAACTTACGCTATGCTAGGGCCATTGATAAACCTTGGTCTACTTAATTGGGAGGAATTGACGTATGGCATTCGGAAAAGTACGCGAAAAACTTGGCGCTGTATTTGCGCTCTTCTTGGTCTTCGCCCTGCTCGTGGGTATGTCCGCCGTCTTCGGTTGGAATATTCCCATCATCACGGACATCGCATCCGCACTGGGTCTGCAAGAGATGGTGAAAGAGTCCGCACAGTAAGCTATAATTAAAAGGCCATCCAAAACATTGTTTTTTCGGATGGCCTTTTTATTGTTTAGTGTAGCCTACGCCTCGCTCTCGTCCAACGGTTTCGGGGCCTCGGTGTTGGCCTCTGCTGCCAGTTGCTCCTCCACAGACTCCACAAAAGTATCCTTGGCCACACGAAGTTCAGGGTCATGCTGTGCCTGCGCCCCCAGACGCTTGAGCCCATTCATGGCCGCTATCTTGTAGGCCTCCGCCAAGGTGGGGTAGTTAAAAACCGTATCCACAAAATAACTGATACTGCCATTGAACGCCATCACCGCCTGACCAATGTGGAGCAACTCCGAAGCACTCTCCCCGAGGATGTGCACCCCTAGCAAGCGTCCCGTTTTCTGGTGAAAAGTCAGTTTGAGGATGCCGATTTCATCCCCCATGATTTGCCCACGTGCTACCTCACGATACCGGGCTATCCCGATTTCATAGGGTATACCCGCCTCGGACAACTCCTGCTCTGTCTTGCCCACCATAGAGATTTCAGGGATGGTGTAAATTCCATACGGCAATAATTCATTATCGCTGAAACACGGCACATCAAAGGCATGACACGCTGCCATGCGTCCCTGCTCCATAGAGGTCGAAGCCAGGGCAGGAAAACCAATAATGTCACCTGCCGCATAGATGTGGGGCACACTACTCTGTAGGTCACTATTCACATCGATGAGACCACGACTGTTTACCTCCACACCTGCTTTGTCGAGATCCAGTGCCAGACTGGCACCAGAGCGTCCGGAAGCAAAGAGGAGCATATCCGTTTTAATCGAACGACCATTCTCCAGTTTTGTGACTACCTTGCCATTGGCATCCTCATGGATTTCACTAAAATCCTTACCCAAATACAACGTTACCCGTTCATTACGCATGTGGTACGTCAAAGCTTCATTAATCTCATGATCCAGAAAACGAAACAATTCCGTGCGCCGATCCAGGAGCCGTACATCAACCCCCATAGCCGCAAACATGGAGGCATACTCGGTGCCAATCACCCCCGCCCCGACAATCAACATACTCTTGGGAAGCTCCTTAACCGGGAAGTCAGGCTTAAAAAAAGCATCGGTATCAATAATAGTGCTGTCATTAAAAGGTACCCGCTCCGCACGATACGGCTTGGTGCCTGTCGCAACGATGATGCGATCCGCTTCATATACTTGGGTAGTATCGCCTGCATCAACAGCAACCTGATTCGGTCCCTCAAAGCGCGCCGTACCATAAACAAGCTCTACGCCATTACGCAGGGTCCGATCCAGGGCGACTTCGATTTCATGACGAATAACACTATCCACCCGCACCATCAGGTCCGCAAAGGTCACCCCCCGCTTCACCATATAGCTTCGCCCGTATACATGGCGTTGACGGTAACCGGACAAAAAGACAATGGCTTCCCGTAACGTCTTGCTGGGAATGGTCCCTGTATTGGTACACACCCCGCCCACAACCGTCTTCTTCTCCACCAGAATAACCTTTTTACCCAGTTTGGCCCCCTGGATTGCAGCACGCTGCCCCGCAGGTCCAGAACCAATCACCAACAGATCAACTTTCTGCATGCTATTCTCCCTATGCTATATGAACCCATGCGAGTTAACGTAGAGTACAGACTGCCGCAACCCTGCGCAAGCCTTTTAGATTGAAGCCTTCCACCATTGGCAAGTATGATAGAGACTGTAGTATACGAATCCGTAGCGACACCCCATCAGGAGCCATAGAGGTACACCATCATGATTTCCCACCCCGTTCGCGTTTATCCATCCAAAGAACCCCTGGCAAAAGAAGATCAACTCGCCTGGAAAATTGCACAGGTTGGTGCAGACCAAAGCGCACCCATCGACGAAGCGGCAAAGGAGATGGTCATAAACCGCATCATTGACAATGCATCAGTCGCTATTGCCGCCATCAACCGGGAACCCGTTGCCAATGCCCGCAGCCAGGCCCTGTGCCATCCCCGCCCCAGAGGTGCCACCGTCTTCGGTATGCCCGTTGATCATGATTTTGACGCCGCCTGGGCGGCCTGGGCAAATGGTACCGCTGTTCGAGAGCTGGACATGCACGACACTTTCCTCGCTGCAGACTACTCTCATCCCGGCGACAATATCCCGCCCATTCTGGCCGTGGCCCAACAAGTAGGACAAATGCAAGGTCTCAGTGGTGCAGACCTCGTGCGTGGCATCCTCGTTGCCTACGAAATTCAAATAAACCTCGTAAAAGGTATCTGCCTCCACGAATACAAGAAGGATCACATCGCTCACCTTTGTCCAGCACAGGCTGCCGGTATTGGTGCCCTCCTCGGGTTGGATGCTGAGACCATACTCCAGGCGGTGCAACAGGCAGTACACGTTTCCTTCACCACACGCCAATCCCGTAAAGGCGAAATCTCGAGCTGGAAAGCCTACGCCCCGGCCCATTCCGGCAAGTTGGCCATTGAAGCGGTAGACCGCGCCATGCGTGGCGAACGGAGTCCTTCCCCCATATATGAAGGCGAAGACAGCGTTATCGCTTACATGCTCAGCGGTGCCGATGGCACCTACGAAATTCCTCTGCCCACACCCGGTGACCCCAACGTTGCCATCCTCGACTCTTATACCAAAGAGCATTCTGCGGAATACCAGTCCCAGGCCCTCATCGATCTGGCCTTTAAACTTCGCGACAAGGTAACCAAGTATGATGACATCGAAGAAATCGTCATCTATACCAGTCACCATACCCATTATGTAATCGGGACCGGCGCAAACGACCCACAGAAAATGGATCCCAAAGCCAGTCGGGAAACCCTGGACCACTCTATCATGTATATCTTTGCTGTGGCCCTGCAAGACGGTATCTGGCACCACGTTGCATCCTATGCTCCAGAACGCGCGGCACGACCCGATACTGTCACCTTATGGCGTAAAATACGTACCGTAGAAGAACCGGAATGGACACGTCGCTATCACAGTTCAGACCCCAACGAAAAAGGATTTGGTGGCCGGGTAGAAATTATTTTCAAGGATGGGAAAAAGATTGTCGACGAACTGGCAGTCGCCAATGCACACTCCCTGGGTGCACGTCCCTGGACCCGCCCCGACTACATCGGTAAATTTAAAACCCTTACCGATGGGATTATTACCACAGAAGAATCCAATCGCTTCCTTGAGGTCGTCCAGAACATCACCGACCTGGAAGCAAGCGATTTACCCCAACTCAACGTTCAAGTCGATCACCAGGAGCTTCGATGCAGTACACGGGATAACCGGGGTATCTTTTAGCCCATTACAACACATGGCGGAGTAGAAAATGAAAATTACGGTTGTAGGTACGGGCTATCAGGGCCTGGTCCTGGGTACCTGTCTCGCAGAGAACGGGCATAACGTAACCTGTGTGGACCGCAAGGCAGACCGGGTTGAAGGGCTGTCTCGCGGCGAGATCCATTTCCACGAACCGGGATTGGAAGAACTCATTGCACGCAATATCGAAGAAGAACGTCTGAAGTTTACTACCGATCTCGGGAAAGCTGTGGATGGGTGCCTCATCACCTTTCTCTGTGTAGGAACCCCGGCAGATATTCACGGTATCGTGAATCTGGAAGATATCGAAAATGCGATTCGCGACATCGGCAAAGCACTGACCGGATACAGCATCGTCGTTAATAAAAGTACCTGTCCACCCGGCACAGGCGATCACCTCGAAGAAGTCCTTCGCGAAGCCTCCGACCATACCTGCGATCTGGTCGTAAACCCTGATTTTCTGAAAGAGGGCAATGCTGTCGACGACTTTATGCGACCCGACCGGGTCGTTGTCGGTTGTGACGATGTCCGTGTCCGCGAAATCATGAAAGAACTCTACAGTCCCTTCCTGCGTACTGGTAAGCCCTTTCTCCCTATGGATCGGCGCAGCGCAGAGATGACGAAATATGCAACCATCGTCATGCTCGCCAGCCGTATCTCCACCATGAATCAACTGGCCGACATTTGCGGGGCTACTGGTGCTGATGTCAGCCTGGTCCGCGAAGGCGTCGCCTCCGATGAACGCATCGGCTCCGCCTTTCTCTTTCCAGGACTTGGCTACGGTGGTTTTAGCCTGCCCAAGGACATCGCTACCTGTATCAATATTGCAAAAGAAGGCGGTGCAGACCCCGCCCTCATCGAAGCTATCGCCTCGACCAATGATAAGCGTCAAGCTGGATTTATTCAGACCGTACTCGCGCACTACGGTCAGGACATTTCTCAAAAGCGTATTGCCCTCTGGGGGGTATCTTTCAAACCCCGCACCGACAGCCTTCGTGGTGCACCAGCGCTGAAAATCATCCAGGCCCTCTGTGATGCCGGGGCTGAAGTGATTGCTTATGACCCGGTGGCCTCCGAAAAATTAAAAGAAAAGTTCGGGGACAAAATAACCATTGTGCACAAATACTATCAGGCCCTTGAAAATGTGGATGGCCTCATTATCTCGACCGAATGGAATGAGTTTCGTCGACCGGACTATCAGCGTATGGGCACCCTCATGCGCGAGAAAACCATCTTCGATGGCAGAAACTTGTATACGCCGTCCGTTATGGCCGAAAATGGATTCAAATATATCAGTATTGGCAGGCCTGCAGTTTAGAGGTAGATAGCCGGGGTAAACCATGAGCGAAGTCCTGGAAACACAAGGCGGGGTACGAGAGCGTATTTTCTTCTGGGGTGGACCGCTACTCTGCGCTGGTATTATTCTTTTTCTCGACCTCTCCCCCGGCAATAGCGCCGTAACCACCACCGCAGGCATTGCATGCTGGATGGCCCTTTGGTGGCTCACGGGTGTGGTTTCCCTCGCAGCCACGGCACTGCTTCCCCTCGTCCTCTTTCCTGCATTCAATATTATGGACGGCCAGGCCGTGGCCGCCAACTACATCAACGACACCATATTTCTTTTTCTCGGCGGCTTTCTTGTCGCTATCGCCATGCAATACTGGGATCTGCATCGTCGTATCGCCCTGCGACTTCTGCTCCTCTTTGGCGTTTCCCCCCGTCGCCTTATGCTCGGATTCATGGCCGCCACCTTCTTCCTCTCCATGTGGATCTCCAACACTGCAACCACCATGATGATGGTCCCCATCGTCCTCTCAATACTCCAGAATATCCGCCAGGAAGCGGACAAAGCCGCCGTTAACGATTTCGGTACAGGAATCCTCCTCTCCATCGCCTATAGCGCCAGTATCGGCGGGACCGCCACCCTCATCGGTACCCCACCCAATGCGGCACTGGTACGCATTGCAGCCATCACCTTCCCCGATGCCCCTGAAATCGATTTCGCCACCTGGTTTTTCTTCGCCTTCCCCATCGCATTGGTGCTGGTACTCATCCTGTGGATATACCTCACCCTGCGCTACTGCCCACGAAACCAGGCCCTCGGTTTGACACGGCCCATGCTCGAAAAAGAATACAAACACCTGGGTAAACGTGCATACGAAGAAAACGTCGTACTCCTCGTTTTTCTTTCCATGGCCGTACTTTGGCTCACCCGAACCGGGATTCATATTGGACGTCTCGACCTGCCCGGCTGGTCCCAACTCTTTGGAAGTCCCAGCTACCTACGCGATGGAACCATTGCCATAGCCGGGGCCATTATTCTTTTTCTCGTGCCGGCACGTAATGGCAAACAGAAAACGGTGTTGAACTGGACCATGGCCCGCGATCTGCCCTGGGAAATCCTTATTCTGTTTGGCGGAGGCTTTGCACTGGCCGCAGGCTTCAAGTCCTCCGGACTCTCCGAATGGCTGGGGGGGCAACTCCATAATCTCTCCATGCTCGATCCCATCGTCCTCGTCCTCCTCATCGCCCTGACCATGTCCTTCCTCACCGAGCTCACCTCCAACACCGCCACCACCAACATGATGCTCCCCATCATCGCCAGCCTCGCTATTGCCATACATATCCACCCCTGGCTGCTCATGATTCCCACCGCTCTCGCCTGTTCCTATGCCTTTATGCTTCCTGTGGCTACACCACCCAATGCCATCGTATTCGGGTCACAACAGGTCAGCGTTCAATCCATGATCCGTACAGGATTTATTCTCAACATCATTGCAGTACTGGTGGTCACCCTCGCCATGTTTACCCTCGGTGAATGGGTCCTCAAGATCACACCTCAT
>CALAXS010000206.1 GCA_937895305.1 uncultured bacterium | reverse complement strand
CAAACGAATCCGCCAATAGGGGGAATCGGGGCCCTCATCTTCTTCAAAAACCACTTTTGAATACAGGGTCTGCTTGTCTTTAAATTCCCACTCCACATCACTGTAGACGCTATACACATTCTCCCGCGTATCCACCACCCGTGTTGCAAAATAGCGCGTAATCGGTGAAGATCCAGGGAAGAGGCCCGGCAACAATGCCACCAAAGCAGCATTTGTGACATGGGCCGATTTATTATATTCGACCACACGGTCCTTATAACGAACAAAGTCTACACCGCCCCGCCACTGCACCTTTTCCCAATTACGCCTGAGTTCCCCAGTTACCGTCCAGGAACCTTGCCCCCCGGAAACATCCCAGTATTCAAGCGACGTGGTACTTTCCAGTCCCCAGAAAAGATCTTCCACCGTGACGCTGGTCCCCAAGCGAACAAAATCCCGGTTCCCAGTATAAAAATCATCGTTTTCCGTATTGCGTATTTCAGCCTCTACCGAAAGTGTCACCCGCTCATTTAATGGACGATGCACTGCCGCATAGAGGTTCTGATATTCGCGATACTGACCCAGGATCCGGTAGAAGGGCGAAAGATCGCCCGTCGTATCCCCTGTAGTCTCGAAGAGTTGACGATAATGAATTTCATAGAACATTTCCCCCTTGGGAATATATCCATTCAGACTCAAGGTCAGTTCATCCAGACCACCACCCAACATGCCTATACGTGCAAAGAACCGTGTGTTTACACCAATGGTGTGCCACAGAGAAAGCGTGACCTTACTGTCGTTTATTTTGTCTGCTATAGGCCGTCTATAACCCCTATTGAAAAGACCCCACGACGCATCACTAACACCATACCGCTTCTCCTCAGCATAATAGCTGTCCAACGAAATCTTTGTTTTGTTCGTAGGCCTAAAGGCCAACCCACCACCGACAACAAGATCCTCATGGGTGTCCCGATAGACCGAAGCCCGCGCCCCCCCAAAAACATACCACTCAAAGCGGTTGACCTTTTTCTTAAAAAAGATACCATCAATACGATTATACAAAGACCCTTCCTGAATGCGCTGCCGACCGATGCGTAACGTCGAATCGCCCCAGGTGTCATCAAATGATGCATACAGGTAAAGCAGCCGCGCCTGCAAATCCGAATGGGCCGCATCATTAATATCCCGAAACGCACCCGACTTACCTGAATCGCTACTAAGATCCTGATGAAGCGACAACGCACCACGCAGGTGTATCTTGGGATGCTTGAGGGGATCAATATTTAATCGAAGGAACTGACTAAAATCGACATCCGAATCACCATCAGCGAAGACACTGTCCATCTCTGATTCAAACGTACCGCTAAACCAACGTGGCTCATCCCGGCCCGTCAACGCTTGCTCCATCACCTTCAGCTTCGCAGCTTCCATCTCCTCTAAAAGCTGTTCCTTCGTCTTTTCCTGTGCCTCTGCTTTTGCCTTTTCCTGCTCTGGTGTGAGCTGTGCCACCTCTTCCGTACCTGGTTTCTCAGCGTCGGATTCTGCGGCATACAATCCCAATGGCGTATACGCCACCAAAACCAGCAGGGTAAAGCCAAGGAAAGCCAGGCGATTGCAGTGTTTAGTAATGCACCTTCTTGGTTGCACAGCTGGAACCTCCACGGTTACAGAAAAATATTGCTTACCACTCATGATGCCTCCTTTGGAGCCACACCAATAGAGTCATACAGCGTTTGAAGAATTAGATTGTTGGGCTGGTCATTCACATCGTGCGCTGTACCCGAACCCGGTACATTCGAATCATGACAACCCATGATCCCGGAGCATGAATTCGGCGGCACCGC
Organism: uncultured bacterium; assembly: GCA_937895305.1. GTDB lineage: Bacteria > Hydrogenedentota > Hydrogenedentia > Hydrogenedentales > JAEUWI01 > CALAXS01. Next base: position 916 of record CALAXS010000206.1, on the reverse strand, counting down.
TTGACCCGCCGGTACATTCGATTCCACCGGGGCCGTTGTGAAGAGCGTATGATTATGCGCCACATCCCCATGGTTCCCCTGCGTCAACGGGGGTAAATGACACCGCACACAACGACTCGAACCAGAACCTGCAGGATCAACGGGATGAAAGGCACCCGTATGCAAGTCCACATCCCCATCCGTTTCAAAGCCCAGGCTATTACTCTCATGACACTGCAAGCAGAGTCGATTATCATCCGGGTTTGCACGGAACATGTTACTTGCATGCATATTGTGACAACTGGAACAAGAAGCTACATCAGATTGCGCATGACCACTAAGCCCGAATTCTGCTACCTGATTCTCATGGCATTGCCCACAAAGCTGCCCATGATTTTCATTGCTGAATTCCGCAGCCGTGGGGCTACTCAAGACCATGGCACCCTGCTTGTGCACATCATGACAATCAAGACAGCTCAAGGCACCATCCATTGAATGCGCCGTCGTCAGAAAACCCTCTACCTGACCCACCCCACCAACACCTGGATCATTATGACATTCAATACAAGCGAGATGTTGTTGAGCCAAAGGAAGTTTGCCGGGATTATTGATAAACAAGCCAAAGCTGCCACCATCACGCACATGGACCAGGCCGGGCCCATGACACGTTTCGCAACGCACCAACTGATGCGGACTCACAGACCATTCTCTATGATCCGTCGCACTACGCCCATCATGACACGACAGGCAAGTGTGACTTCCAACCTCGCCAGGGCCAATCAGCTCCTGCTGACAACCACCAGCACCCATCAAAAGTATGAATAGAATAGAGGTTCCGCACAAAAGAAACGTTCTCTTGGCTTGACACCATCCCTCGATCCGGAAAATTACTGACATAAAAGCCACCTATTCCGTTACAGGATAAGACCTGTTTTCC
>CALAXS010000205.1 GCA_937895305.1 uncultured bacterium | reverse complement strand
ATCATCCTGTGGAACGATACTCGTGCAAAAAACATGGTGTATCCTCATGCGTTTTTTGATGGGCCACCGGACCACTACCAACGCACTGGCATTCCCGCCCTCAGCCCGGAATTCATGGTCGCCAAGCTTTATTGGTTCCGCGAAATACTTCCGGAAGTTATCGCCAAGACAGCAAAGCTCTGTCTTATAAGCGACTACCTGACCCTTTGGCTCACCGGGTTGCACGTCACGGAAGTCGGTGTTGCGGGACTCACGGGACTGCTGAACATCCAGGACCAGAATTGGTGCCCCCAGGCCCTGGAACACTTCCAGGTGAATCCCGGATGGATGCCAACGCCCATGCCTGCTGGCAGCAACCTGGGTGCCCTGCACCCGGATCTGCAAAGTGCGCTCAACCTTCCCCATGCTTGCCAATTTATCCTCGGTACCCTGGACCAATATGCTGGTGCCATCGGTGTCGCTAACATTCGACCCGGTAGTGTCTCGGAAACTACAGGGACGGTCCTGGCTACGGTACGCTGCACCGACCAATTTGACCCGCAACCCGACAGTGGCATTTTCTGGGGTCCGGCCTCAGGTGACCACTACTATCAAATGGTCTTCGGTGACATCTCTGCAGGCCTCCTGGATTTCTATAGACTGCAGTTAACGGACCCACCCACCTTCGCGCAACTCGATGAGGCAGCCACCCGCATTGCCCCCGAATCACTTGAATGCACCTTGCCATTGACGGAGAGCACCGCGTCAATCCATGCGACACTGTGCGATTGGGCGCGGGACCTACCCCAAGGTCAGGCTACCCGCGCTATTCTTGAAGGCGTTGCGTATGCACTCAATGATCAACTATGCCTGCTGAGTATGGGCACGCTACCCGATCACGTTACTTGTGCTGGCGGTGCTGCGCGAAGCGACCTCTGGCTACAGATCAAGGCCGATGTTCTCAATATAGCAACCCGGCGCAGCGACTGTAGCGAAGCCACCAGCCTGGGTGCTGCTATGATTGCCATGGCTGCGCTGACCCAAACGCCATTGACCGATGTGGTTGCGCAATGTGTAAACTTGGAGGTCGAATTTGCACCGGACCCCATAGCCCATGAATACTACAAGGCATCGCGAACTTGAGGAACCCCACCCATGGCCAATGTACATAAAGATTTTCATGGCGCACTCAGTTATGGAATCCAATACCTCGTGGAGCACTATGGTGTGGAAGGTATGGCGCGATATTTCGATGGCCTGGCGGACACGGTCTATGCACCGCTGGTTGAAGCACTGAAGGCGCAAGGCACTTCAGCAATCCAGGAACACTTCGAGGCCATCTTTAATCTTGAAGGCGGTGAGTTTACATTTCGCGAGGAAAACGGCCAGCTGGTCTTTGAAGTTACGAAATGCCCCGCCATCGCACACATGAAAGAGCAGGGTTACGCTATCGCGCCCCACTTCTGTGAGCATACCCGCATCGTCAATGAGGCGGTCTGTAAACGTGCCGGCTATTGCAGTTCTGTGAACTACGATCAGGAAGCCGGACAATGCGTCCAGCGTTTCTGGAAGGAGGTGTAATGATTTCCTGCACCGAATTCATCTGGACCTATAACGAGATATTCCGATTCATCGAAGAGGAAGGTGGAGAAGAAAAGGTTATCGATTTCTGGAAAGGCATCTCCGACAATTTCCTGGACAACCTCCGCGATTACATCCG
>CALAXS010000204.1 GCA_937895305.1 uncultured bacterium | reverse complement strand
CTGAAAACGAGTGAGTCTACCACAATAGAGAGTAGCTCCCCAAAAAAAATACACCGCTGATAGTATACTCCAATCCAAGAGGAAGTTGCATATTCTGGATCCTTTCGTTCCTGCGTGAAGTAGGGGACCACCGCATTTATCCTTCCAGCGAAATTGGGGAACAGCGGTGTTTTTACCGCACAAACCGTCAGCCAAAATCACGGAGGGATTTACGGCCAACTTGGAAAACCAAACACTGCTCGCTACAATAGCCCCATGCCAATGCCACCCCAAGATAATGTTACGCCCGGACTTAAGCTCATCCGCTTGTTCAGCCTAACATTGCTTGGTTATTTCTTCAGTATGCTCCTACTCTGGCTCCTCGGTATCGAATCCATTTATCAACATCCGACACCTTTTTACGCGCTATATATCCCGATTTTTCCATCCCTGGCCGTTCCTGGCGCACTTCTGGGGGTTGCTATCACGCTCTATTGGTTAGCAACCCAACGTAGAACCAGACGACCGGGACGCACCTTTTATTTAGGGCTTGCTCTGACGCTCCTGTGGTCTCTCTTATGGCTGGGTCAATATATTAACGAACTTATCCAGACCCGGGGTACCGACGAAGAAAACTACCAAGCGCTACTCTGGGTTTTTCCATATCACCTTCTGGCTGGGGCTATAGCGGTCCTCGGCATTTATTTCGCATGCTACCGGGATCACCTTGCCAACCTTTGGCGAAACGCAATCAAGCCCGACTTCAAGCTGGACAGTTTTACCCTGAGCACGCAACAACGTCGCTGGGTGCTTACAGCACTTTTTGCCTTCACCATAGCGTTCCCCATGGCCATCGCCATGCTACGCGGTGGCCCCACAGGCATCAGCCAGGCCTACGCCCGTGAAACCTACGAATATATCGGCGACATCGGTAAGACCAGCTCCATCACCCAGCTCTTCACCCGTTACAACGAGATCCATCCCCATCTCTCCATGCACGCCAAGGTCCATCCCCCCGGACCCATTGCCCTCCTCTGGTTCTTCAGTTACTTCCTTGGCAACGGACACATGGCCCTCTCCATCGCTACCATCGTTTTCGGAGCCTTGGCTATCATCCCCCTCTTCTACTGGGCACGCACCGTAACCAACGAAGCCACCGCCCTCTTGTGCACCATGCTCTACACCCTCACACCCTCCGTCGTCCTCTTCACCGCCACCAGTGCCGACATCCTTTTTACTCCATTCACCCTCTTTACCCTCTGGCAATTCGATAAGTCCATCCGCACCCCCCGCATCCGCGTCGCCCTCCTCGCAGGTATTGGCTATGGCATCCTTATCCACCTCAAGTTTTCCCTCATCGGCATAGGGGGCTACTTCGCCCTCGTTGGCCTCTACCAACTCTATGTCCACCGTGCCTGGCGACCCGTTTTCCAGACTGCGATTCTCATGGTCCTCAGTGCACTCGCCGTAGTGGGTGCCATCTACCTCTACACCGGATTCAACATCATTGACTGCTTCGTGCTCGCCAAGAACCAGTTCGATCTCGACCAGCACCACCTCGACCAGATCACCCCGCGTCTCACCGCATGGACCTACCGCTTCTGGAACCCCATGACCTGGTTCTACTTCACCGGCATCCCCATCGCGCTCCTTGCCCTCAAAGTATTCTTCACCCCCAGACAACATAAGCAAGGTTGGATCACGATTTGTTTGCTCACGCTCATTGTGCTCAATTTGCTTTACCTGGCCCGTGGCGAAGGCGAACGCTCCGCCCTCTACCTCTTTCCCTTCCTCGCACTCCCTGCAGCACACAGCCTCCTTCACTACTGCAAACAACACCAATCATGGACCCCTATCCCCATCACACTCGCCTTCCTCGCCTTCCAATGCTGGCTCACCGAAAGCATTTTCTACACCTACTGGTAGCCCTTGCCGGGCGGGCGACGAACAACAACAACGAGAACTTTGCATTAATTATCCTCGTTCCCATGCTCCGCTCCGGTAGCATAATCACATCGACCTCACCCCGCCTGTCATTCCTGGCTTGACCAGGAATCCCCCCGCCACTCTCCCAACTCAAGTCCGCAGCATCGTTGTTTGTCGCCCGCCCGGCAAGGGCCGTTTACCCCGTCGGGTCATAACGATACCCCACACCCTGTACGGTCTTAATCAGTGTGGGGGACTTGGAGTCCACTTCGATGCGCTTACGCAGCTGCGAAATATGCTGGTCCAGGGTACGGCTATTGGGCATGTGCTCCAGCCCCCAGCAGGTATCAAAGAGCTGGTCACGGGACACTGCTGCGCTGCGCTCCTTGTAATGACGGGTGAGGTTGAGGTCTTGTGTTAGGGGCTATGGGTAAAGCCCTTTAGGAGAAGGTTTGCTCACCAATGCATCAATGCTATTTTGCACATCACTTCTGTTGAATAGTTCTGTATTCCATGCTATGGTTAAAGCAGGGTAGTTACAATAGACTCTGCATCGGGGGTATACACCATTGAACAGAAACACCCGCAACTGGCTCGAAGAAGAACTGCCCAATCTGGTTACGTTGGAAGTTGTCCCCAATACCATTGCCGAAAAAATCCGTGACCATTACGGCTATATCCCCTCCGAACGTCGCGTTCCCCTCATCCTCCTCTTCGCTCATAACTGGGAAAATATGTCCCGCCCCATACGTACCGTGCTCTCCTTTACACCGTTGATAGTGGGACAGCTTCTTCTGCTCTATACCTTGCTGAAACGACCTGACTCCGATGTCTGGCGCGAGTCCACCTGTGTATTCACCGTTTTCGCCATCGGGGCCTGTATCGCCCTTATCAGTCAGACCTACCAAATTTCCGGCGATCTCGGAAACTTCCTCCTCGTTTGGTGTGTTCTCGGCATACCCCTCGTTTACCTCGTCAATGCACGTCTCTCCGCATTGCTCTATCTCGCCGGGATTACAGCCTGGTGTATGGCCGCACACAATTTTCACGATCCTACCATTGCCTATTGGCTTCTTATTGTCCTGATTGCACCCTACCTGTACTGGTCCTACTACAAAGACCAGGAACCCTATCTACTTCGTATACTCTCCATAGCGACCATAATCAGTCTTCTTGTCGGT
>CALAXS010000203.1 GCA_937895305.1 uncultured bacterium | reverse complement strand
CCCATGATTCTCAGGGATAGCCTGTATGGTATTGCTTGTAATCACATGCTCACTCACAATACCCTCCGGTGCCTCCAACACAATCTCCCCGCTGTTCAATTCTTCGTGCCCTCCGTTGTACTCGATGTCGTTCCCCGTAATTTGCAGATTATGCACCGCGCCATTCAGTTGCCGTATGCCCGCACGCTGGTTATAGCTGATGTGATTTCCGATGATGTTAATCTGATGCAGGTTACAGTGGTCCATAAAGACCCCCGTGTCACTACACCCATAAATGTGGGAATCCGATAACAGAAAATTCCGGTTCCGCTCCACCAGATGAATTCCATACCGACAATTTCGAATCAGCACATTCTGCACCGTGGCTTTCATGGTCCGGTAAAATGCAATCCCGTCCGCCTCCGGGTGCGCGCCTACGATCTCAATCCCACTGATAACCGGAAAGCGCTCCTTCGCCCATACATGGGGTTGAACCGTATCTGGGCGAGCGGTGCCCTCATGATTTCCAACGATGTGAAAGGCCGGACCTGCGCCTTCCATGATGATTTGCGTCGCGCCATTAGCCCCGCGTATCCCGCGATACCCCAAATCCTTCATGGATACCATAATCGTTTTCGTAATTCGATACCGCCCCGCAGGTATATCCACCAGCCCATCCGTCTCCTGGACTATCCTCTGCAACACCGCCGTAGCGTCACTTTCCCCATTGGCTACCGCCTTCAGATCTGCTGGCCAGTCCGCAGCAGAGGCAATCCCCATCAGCATCACTACGACTACGATGAGCCCTGAAAAGCGCTGTCCATGCAACATCATCCAATCCTCCTGAAAAACAAGTAAAGGCCCGTGCATACACACACGGGCCTTAATCATAGTAGCGAAGCTCTCCAGGGGATTCAACGCGACTAACCAGAGTGGGTTAATGCCTATCCATGGCGCTCCATACGGCTCTGCTGACTCGGCAAGATTTCCTTCGGACGCGGATTCATCACCTGCCCCGCAGAGAGCAGCTTGGGCCGTTCCTTCATCACATGCTGCATGGACGGCAGATGACTTACCGGATGATTGGACTGTTTATAACGACTGATGAGATGCATGGTGAGCAACAACCGCGCAACGCGATACTGCATGGGCGAACTATAATAGATGCCGAAGCCCCGCTCACAGGCATGGGCAAACTTGTCTGCACACGCCTGCGGCTTGGTCGAATCAATCTCCGACCACGCAAAGAGGTCGATGTCCTCTTCCATAGGTGTTTCCACCTGGGTCTTCGTATTAAAATCTGTTTCCAGGCGTTCATAGAGCTGCACTACCCGGTCAAACCAGATAAAAATGGCGCGATAACCTTCCTCCAGCAAATCAATCTCTATCCGCGCCTGGTCAATACTCGCCAAGGACTGCTTCGCCAGATAAAACTCACGCTCCTCATTAAAGTCCGGCACCATACGCACCCGCAGCTTGTCCGCAGGCTCCCCATAATTAAACGACTCCAGGATGGTGGCCACACTGAACTTGCTACTCGAAAGCAACGGTACTTCCTTCAGCAACGGTATTGCGATTTCATCATCCTGCAAAACCCGATCCAATACCGGGTCCACTTCAAACAAGTCAATACGATAATCAAACCACATATCGTGAAAAAGCTTCACCAGTGCCGTGCCCACACCCGCAGCCTCTGCGCTATAGGCCCGGTCCACCAGCGACATAAAGCGCTGGTCCAGACGCCACTTCCTCCGACGGAAAATCTTGTGATCCATGAGGTAGCGAATGATCCACATGCGATCCACGATGATACTCGCCTGTTCCTCACTGATGTCTTTACCCCGCGATATATGTCCCATCCAATGCTCCGCCCATTCACGAATGCCCAGTGCAACCACACTCCGGGGCTGCCGACGCACCTCGTCCAGGCTGCCCCGTTCCATCATGTCCTTGCGCAATACCAGCGTGAACAGATCATTGAACTGACCTGTGTCCCCGGCATGCAACAACAACTCATCCGTCTGGATGTCATAGAGGTACGAGCGATGCAAATCAGTGATAAACACATAATGGACATTCAAGGCCCGTGACTCATCCACCAGTAACCGCGTGGTGGCACAGAAATCCAGACCCAGATCTATAATCGACGCAGGTGGTTCCAGTGCACCGGGCAACAGGAAATACGTTGCCACCGTGGTTTGACTGTTGGCACGCAAAAGATAGGTCAACGCGGACATAGTCTGCGCACCTTCCTTCGGGGTAAATGGAATAGGCTGTATCCAACCCAAAAGCTGCAACAGGTTTTCCGCATACTGCTGCTGCTCCTTTCGCGTGGAGTTCGCCAATTCACCCCACCAGGATTCACATAGTTCTTTAATCTTGACCGCGTTGTTCATGGTACGCCGTCTCCCTTGCTTACGTTGTACCCCGCCGCTTCAATATGACGCCATATCACATCATCACGACGGCCCAAAATATCCGTTCCTGTATTTAAAAAAGGCTCCAGCGCGGTATCACCCGCACCCAAAGCCTGTATAAACTGTTCACTGCTCCAATGCTGTGCAGCAATCCCCTCTGGCGGGGGGGTGGTGCACCGCTTCCCCGGCACCTCCACCACCAGTGCCTGTGTCTGTTCCACATCCAGAAAAGCCAGTCGCGCCCCCTCATCCAGCGCCAGAAGCCCACGGAAACGCTCTCCCGGCTGGGCCGCTTTCATCACCATGCTCCGCAGATCGGGGAAGAGCGGGAAATCCTGGTCCACCTGAAAGTACGTGCGGTTCCCCTCCTTGCGCCGATAGAGCAGACCCACACTATCCAGACGCTCCAATTCCCGCTGAATTGCACGAATCGGTAAACCCGTTGCCGCTTCTAGCTGTCGCTGATAATAGGCCCGGGTCGGATCCAGCATAAAGGCACACAGCACATCGACACGCGCTGACGACGAAAAGATCACAGCTAACGCATTATGTAGATCATTAGTGGGC
>CALAXS010000202.1 GCA_937895305.1 uncultured bacterium | reverse complement strand
CTTGGTGCTGGAGGTTATTCAGGAGGATAAGAATGTACGGGTTAACCTGGATCATGTCTTCAACCTTGATGGGATGTTTAAAATCGAAAAAGTAACCTACGTCTTCGAACCTATCCTGCTGTATACACCACCTGTGGAGGAAGAGGGAAAAAGCGATGAATAGGCTTCAAGGATAGTTTGTACTCCGGCTGAATGCGGGGATACCGTTAGGGGGATTCCCAATCGAGTTGGGAATGACAGGAAAGGTGGGTATGACAGAGGTGCAGGTCAATACTGCGACTGTCTATTCATCTGGGCCAAGCCAGATTGCCACGCCTCGTTTACACTCGTCTCGCAATGACGGAGGATGTGGGCTTGTTGTATGTACTACCCGTTCTCTTCCATCGCGTCATAAATCGCCAACAAGTCCCGATGCACACTAAACGGCATTTCAGGTCGTTCCGACTTCTTGAAAAATTGCAGGGCCATGGCGTCCGTGTCCGGCGCCATATCCTCCTCGCCTTCCCACTCATCGATGATATAGCCCAGCACCATAATCGCGCCGTGTCCCGGACTTTGTTTCGTGCTCACCCCGATGAGCCGCCCCCTGGTCGCGCGCAACTGGGTCTCCTCCAGCAACTCCCGTAGTACCGCCTCTTCCGTTGTCTCACCCAGTTCGACGAAACCACCGGGTAGCGTCCATTCCCCCTTACACGGATGCACCGCCCGCTGCGCGAAGAGCAGCTCGTCCTTGCCGCGCCGCACAAAACAGCACGCCGCAGGGACGGGATTACGATAATAGAAGCGTCGGCAATCCGGGCAATGGGGCTTGTCGCTCTGGCCATCATACGCGATTACCAGTTCATTGCCGCAGGTGCCACAGTAATTCCACGCAAATGGTTTTGGCATTTCCCAAGTCATAGGCGACATGCTACCAGTCCCCGGCACGGATGGCAAACCTGCCAAGCCCCGGGTGCGGATCTGGGTGGATTCTATCAGGCCAGGCTTCCGTAAGCACTTACAGTAATACGACTTGGATTTAACATAGTACCTGCTCCCGGAATCTAGGTGAAATACCCTGAATCAAAATTGACGCTGTGGGGGTCTATTCATTATGCTAAGG
>CALAXS010000201.1 GCA_937895305.1 uncultured bacterium | reverse complement strand
GTTCATGTCCGGTTTACACGATGTATGAATAGTAGACGCCACAACCTTCAACGTCAAATACTTATCCGGGAGATACTTCCGTCTATTCATTCAAGGACTCGAATCATGTCACTTTTATCAGTATCCGTAAAAACACAGAAAGTGCGCCTTCTGTTCCCGATAGTTATAATACCGCCATGACAACAGCATCCCAGACACCCGACCCGGACGCGCAAGAGCACTATAAAACCCTCAAAGACGCACTGACACGGCATAACCACCTGTACTACGTGGAAGCCAGGCCCGATATTACCGACCTCGAATTCGATGCCATGCTCAACGAACTCCAGGCCCTGGAAGAAACTTACCCTGCTTTGCAGACCCCGGATTCGCCCACCCTGCGTGTCGGTGGTGCACCCATTGCAGGTTTTGAGACCGTAGCCCACCGCGTCCCCATGCTCTCCATCGATAACACCTACAACGAAACAGAGTTGCGTGAGTTTGATGCACGGGTACGAAAAGGACTGGGGGATGAAGTCCCCAACTACATCGTCGAGCTCAAGCTGGACGGCGTGGCCATGTCTCTTCGTTACGAAGATGGACTGCTTACACGGGCCACCACCCGGGGTGATGGTAAACAGGGCGATGATGTTACCGAGAATGTTCGTACCATACGCAGTGTCCCGCTACGCCTCAACGGTACTCCACCCCCTTTGCTGGAAGTGCGGGGTGAGGTCTTTATGCGAGGCCAGGAGCTGGAACGTCTGAACCGGGTGCGCGTCGCCAAGGATCTGGAACCCTATCGTAATACCCGAAATACCACCGCTGGAACTCTGAAACTACTCGATTCGCGGCAGGTTGCAGAACGACGTCTGGAAATTTTTCTTTATGACATAGTGCCCGACGCGGGCCATGAAATAGAGACCCATGAACAGACCCTTGCAGCACTTAGTGCCTATGGGTTTCCTGTGAATCCCCATTGGGAAGCCTGTACCTCCATCGATGAGGTGCTCTTTGTTATCCGAAGATGGAACGAAAAGCGCCTGAAACTGGATTATGATACGGACGGCATGGTGATTAAGGTGAATGCTGCGGCCCACAGGCAGAAGCTTGGCGCTACCACCAAGTCACCCCGGTGGATCATTGCTTACAAATTTGCAGCAGAAGTGGGTCAGACCCGCCTGCTCGGGATTACCGTACAAGTGGGTAAGTCCGGGGCATTGACCCCCGTGGCAGAAATGGAGCCCGTGGCCCTGGCCGGGACCATAGTAAAAAGAGCTTCTTTGTATAATTTTGAAGATTTAGCCAAGAAAGACGTCCGTATAGGTGACATGGTAGAAGTACATAAGGCAGGCGAAATCATTCCCCAGGTGTTGCGCTTCGTGCCCGAGGCACGTCCCGCTGACGCCATACCCTTCCCTGTGCCCGTTGCCTGCCCTGAATGCGGTAGCGAAGTTCACAAAGATCCCGACGGTGTTTTTCTGCGCTGCCTTAACCTGGCCTGCCCTGCACAGGTGAAAGAACGGCTCGAACATTTCGCCCATCGCAAGGCTATGGATATCGACGGTCTTGGTCCGGCAGTGATAGAGCAACTGGTTGATGGGGGGCATGTGCACGACCCAGCCGACCTCTATAGTCTGGACCAGGACACTGCAGCGGGCCTGGAACGCATGGCAGAGAAATCCGCCACCAATCTCATTGCTGCACTGGAAGCCACCAAGACCAAGCCATTGAGTCGCGTGCTCTTCGGTCTTAACATCCGCCACGTCGGGGCCCATACTGCCGAAGTGCTGGCCCAGCACTACGGCACCATTGATGCGCTGATGGCATCTACAACAGAGGAACTGGTGGAACTCCATGAGATTGGTGAAGTCGTCGCTGAGAGCGTACAGGACTTCTTTGAAACAGAGCAAAACCGTACTCTCATTGAACGCCTGCGCAGTGCCGGACTCAATCTCATTGAAGAAAAGCAAAGTACAGTAACATCGGCTGCCTTTGCGGGTAAAACTTTTGTAGTAACAGGCACCCTCCACCAATATACGCGGGACGAGATCCACGAGCACATCAAGGCCCTTGGTGGTCGTGCTGCATCCAGCGTAAGCAAAAAGACGGACTACCTGGTTGCTGGCGAAAAAGCCGGGTCAAAGTTAACAAAGGCCCAGGACTTGGGCGTAAACATACTTAGCGAGGCAGAATTTGATACGCTACTCCAGGGAGAGCAAGCATGAGTGAACTGCGATATGATGGACCGGCAACCCTGGACAAAGTCCAGGGCAAGGCCCTATATACGCAAATCCACAAAGCCAGGCCCCCTAAAGGTAGAACAGTCCATATCGATCTCGCTACAACGGAAGTGATGGATTCGGATGGTGGCGCGTGGTTGCTTGAAATTGCCGACCATCTTAAGCATCGCAATGTGCAGTTTCTGGTGGATGGTGCCACAGGCACGGTTGCAGACTTTATGGAATTTGTTGGCCCGGCACTTGAATACGGTGTAGCACCCCTTCCCAGACATGTGGGTATAGTCGAAAATGTTGGTGCCCACGGCATTGCCATTATCAATGAATTGGGCCAGTTCGGTACTCTCATCATCGAATCCATTTACTGGACCATTATCGCGCCCCTCGAAGGCAAGGGCTTCCGCTGGGGCAAGCTCATGGATGAAATGTATGAGATGGGCGTACGGGCATTTCCCATTGTCTGCCTCATGAATTTCCTGTTGGGCCTCATTATTTCCATGCTCATGGCCAAACAGGCCGAGGCCTATGGTATCCAGTTATTTGTAGCCGACATTGTCATGATTGGTTTTGCACGAGAGCTCGCAGCCATTATGACCGCTGTCGTAGTTTCTGCACGAACTGGCGCAGCCATTGCCGCCGAAATTGCAACCATGAAAGTACAAGAAGAAGTGGATGCCCTGCGTGGCATGGGTATCAATGTTGTTCAATTCCTCGTGTCTCCAAAACTCCTTGCCCTGCTTATTGTGTTACCCTGTCTCGTATGTCTGGGGATACTGTCCGGGCTGCTCGGCGGCGCATTCTGGGGCATAGTCGTTCTGGGATTTCAACCCTCCATCTGGATTAACCAGACGGTACAGGCTGCTTTTATCCCCGATATTTTTCAGGGTATGTTAAAGACTCTCGTTTTTGCTGTTGGAATCGTCCTGATTGGATGTCATAACGGTTTCCGTGTTTCCGGCGGTTCACGGGGCGTGGGCCTCATGACTACACGTGCAGTGGTGATGGACGTCTTTATGCTCATAAATATTGACATCATCTTTGCTGCTATCTTCTACTACATTCTTGAATAACAGACAAGTTCTGTAACATAAACCAAATTGGAGACTATACTTGGAGCAACATGATTGAAGAGAAACCCATAGTAACCGTGCAGGATCTGGTTACCCATTACGGGGAAACCCAGATTTTGAACGGCGTATCGCTTCAGGTCATGCCCGGCGAGATCTTTTGTATCGTCGGGGGTAGTGGCTGTGGGAAAAGCACCCTGTTGAAACACATGACCGGGTTGCTCAGCGCTACGTCCGGCCATATCAACTACATGGGCAAAGATCTTTCTGTTGTGGACGAGAGTGAACTGAGTAAGCTGCAACAAACCATCGGCATCGCCTTTCAGAGTAGCGGCCTCTTCAATTCCATGACTGTGGGCGAGAATGTAGCTATGCCGTTGCGCGAATATGGCATGACCGACAAAAAGCTCATTGAAGGTATCGTACGCATGAAACTGAGCATGGTTGGACTGGCTGCAGCACAGCACCTCATGCCCAGCGAACTTTCCGGTGGTATGCGTAAACGGGCTGGTCTTGCACGTGCTATTGCAGCAGACCCGCCTCTGGTCTATTTCGATGAACCCTCTGCAGGCCTCGATCCCATTATGGCCGCCGGGCTTGATGAACTGATTCTCAGCATTCGCAAGCTTATGGGGACCACCTTTGTTATAGTGACCCACGAACTGGATTCCATACGCGCCATTGCAGATCATGTACTTATGCTGGACTTGGGCAAAGTATTGTTTCTGGGGAGTCTGGACGAAGCAGAAAATTCAACGCATCCTCGGGTGCGACAGTTCTTTGAACGCAGACCCGACGAAGTGATTACTCAACGAACCATGGAAGGGTGACGCGCTATGGCGACAAAGTCACAACATATTAAAGTCGGCCTCTTTCTCCTGATATGTATCGGTGTCATGGTGGGATCTCTGGCGTATATTGCAGGGGTCATTGAGGAGGAAGGTACCATCTATACCATTGAATTCGATGAATCTATCATGGGTCTCTACGAAGGCGGGATGGTCCTGTTCAAGGGGGTACCTGTCGGTAAAGTAAAAAGTATCCGCGTACTATCCGATTCCCAGATGGCCGAGGCTGAAATCCTGGTAGATACAAGCAAAGTGACCCTACACAAAGGCGTAACAGCGCAGCTATCCATGTATAGTATCGCCGCTGGTACCATGGCCGTATCACTGGAAGGCGGAGAAATCGACCAACCCATACTGCCCAACAATGCTCAGATTCCCACCCGGGCCTCTCTGCTGGACGGTTTGAGTAATAATGTTGAGGGCCTCATGGAACAGGTCACCACCATCATGAATTCAGTCAGTATCGGCCTGGAGGGTATGGAAGAAGGCGGCCTGACCAAGGTGGTCGACAACGTCAATGTCCTCCTCGAAGACGCAGCAGTCTTCATGGACGACACCAAAAGCGTCGTCAACGAGGCCGAAATCACGCTCAAAGATATGCGTGGTGAAGTGCAGCGCGTGATTGATGAGTTCATCGAGATCTCCGACGAAGTCAAACCACTCATTAAAAATATGGACGAATTCGTTATTACGGCAAACGGTAAACTTGAAGAATTCGACGTAAACGAAACCACCAAAGAGCTCAACAGGGTCATGGCCAATATTGCCGACCTTACCGAAACCCTCAATGGGGCCATGAAAGATTTCGATGCCCTCTCGGGTTCCGCACTGCATGAAGCCGATAACATCCAGCACAGTCTTAATAGAGCGCTGGAGGAATTAAGCGAAGCCCTGTACACTATGCGTAGTTTCGTCGATCAAATCAGCCTGGACCCTGCCCAGCTTATACGTGGAAAAGGGGAATATGCAGCACCATGATAAATAGAATTCTTAAACAGAGCACAGTTTTCCTGTTGAGCGGTGTCTTTCTTGCCGGGTGCCTCACACCTTCCACGATCGTCCCGCCCAAACAATACATCCTTGCCCCGGATATTCCTGTAAGCCAAAGTGAATCCGTTGGGCTTAGCCTGGGGATGCGTGCCCTGAATACAGCACGGCCCTATGCCAAGCCCAACATTGCCTTTCTGACCGAAGATAATCTGCTGGGCTACTATCCCGATGTGCTCTGGGCAGAGCAGCCAGCTACCGTGCTAACCCGGGAACTATTGGATGTCCTGGATGCCTCCGGTGCCTTTACCGACACAGGTGACGCTGCTTCCATGTCTCGCCCTGACTTGGTTTTGACGGGAGAATTGCGAAAGTTCCACGAAGAACGGAGTGGGGAAGGGTCCAGTGCAGTGGTCGAGATTCGCCTTGAACTGCGTAACCCCAAGGAGGCAAAGCTGCTTTGGGCAGAAACAATATCCAGGAGCGAAATTATTGATGGATCAGGCCCAGAGGCTGTTTCCGCTGCTATGGAGCGCACTATAACTGCTATTGTAGAACAAGCACGGTTTTCCATGCTTGAAAAGCTAACTAACTTTTAATCGTATTCTAACTAAAATAGTCGACTTAGGACCCGACATTTTGTTATGATTACGGTGTGGGTACAACACTAAAACAAAGGAATTAACGCAATGGAACTCATTACCTTCATCATTAGCCTGATCACTGATCTGATCAATGTGGTGCCACTTCTACAGGGTCTGCTCGCAATTCTGCAGGTCATCATTAGCGGTGGTCTCTAAGATTCGTCACACCAGAAGAAGATGAATATGCCGTCTCACACTATGGGGGACGGCTTTTTTATTTTTAGATTGAGTAGGCCTATTGCCTTTACATAACTGCGAGGGCCTGGCTTAACTGCTGTTCCACTCTGGTGCGCCACCCTGTGACCACGAGCGTGCCCTCCAGGGCACCTTCAACGAAGTCTGGCTGACGTCCCCGATCCAGGCTGGCATCCAGTTGGTATAAGGTAGCGCGACGCTGTACCTCCGGGATGATAACCGTATTCACTGCGCCAATAAGGGCCATGCGCTGCGCCAGGTCCGTATCCTCGGCGGTGGGAATGGAAAACTTCAAGGTAAGTTCATCCTGCCCCGTAATGTTAACCGTCAGTTGAATCGCAGTAATATGCGTCAATAGCCCTACAACGGTCTCGTCTGAGAATATAAACGCTGGGGGTATGCCCATTTTCCCCGCCACAACCATTGCAATGAGCAGGAGTTCCCCATCCCGGTTGTCCAATATGGCTTCCACCAGATGTTGGCCACTTAGGGGGGCCATGGCCTCATGCGACCTGGATGGAAAATAATTCTGTATCTGGCTTTCCGCGTTCCCTGCCAGGGCTACGGTACCCACAGCCAGGATTTCACCACGCCGGGGCACTGTGAAACCGGCACTCGACCAGTTTACCCCCTCTATGGAGGCCAGAGCACCTTCCTGATTGAGTAGTGACACCAGTGCAGGGCCCAGCCGCCGTTCATTGGCAAACAACGTGACATCCAGCTGACCAGTTTCGTAATTTGACCCCGCTAAGATGGAGGCTTCCCGTGGTAGCACCATCTCAGCAATTTCTTCCGGGCTCCAGGGTAAACTCCCCGGGAGTCCCTCCAATTCATCCGGCAAGAGACTCTTGATCAATGGTATAGCTTCATCCGTTTGCAGCACTACCTGGATACGCGTGTTCTCTGTTATATGCGTGATATAGGGAATAGCTTCCGCCTCAAACACACCATAATTTGAATTTACCCGGTAAACGGCAAAGGCACCACCCATAAACAGCACCAGCAATACAGCAACAAATATCAGTAAACATCCACGTTTCACGGTAAAGTCCTCATTGTGTTTTCGGTAAGTAACCCCATCCCCGGCTCAATATCCTGTTATCCTACGCGCCTTGCAGGGTCTGATCAAAATCCTCCCACCACGCATAAGTGTCTATAGAGTGCAAAGGCTCAAAACCCAGTCTGAGGTAGAGTTCCCGTGCAGGATTGTCCAGTGTAACGCCCAGTGCAATACGGGACAGGCCCTCTTGCAGAAATGCTTCGCGCAAGCCATAGATTAACACTTCACCTGCACCCCGGCGCTGGTAGTCCGGGTGAACCGCCACCTGGAGAATAAAGCCCACATCGGGCGCAACACTCGCCCCAAGAATAACCCCGACACACACCGCATCATGATATAGACACTGTGAATAGGCTGCCCTCACCTGACCATAGTTCCCGGCCTGTACCCGGGATATAAAATCCAGCGCACGCCGTTCAACCTGCACTTCACTATGAAGAAAACGTCCTGGGTGATTCTGGTATGCACTGACGATGCATTGCGCAGCTGGCTTCCAATCACCTGGTGTGAGGGGGCGTGGACGGTGCGATGCTGACGGCAAGGGCCCATTCTTGTGAAGAGAACAATGCATCAATTCTCGTGAAAAATGGCGAAAGCCCAATGGCGCGAGGCTGTCATGTAATACCAGCCCTGAATTTAATATGGTCTCACAAACGATTCCGCCTATGCCCGCTTTCCTGAAATCCTTCACCGCTTCATCAAGGAGTCTTGACTCGTAGCCTTTCCCCTTCGATTTGGATAAGACATGGATAAAAGCGATCTCACCAACCCCATTGCGGACAATGCCGAAGAGAAGCGCATGTGCATTCCCGCTTTCAATGATGCCATAGGTGTTTATGCCGGGATGTGAAATGTTGGCCGCAATGCCTCGCTTGGCCCGTTGCAGGTAATCCTTGCGTGCGAGTGGGCCATAGAGCTTCTGCATATTGAGTCCAATTTCATCAATGAAATCATCAATATTCTTGGGTAAAGTCTGTATGCGCTCCAATCGCTTCATGCTGAAATCCTCTCAACGCACCAATATATCACCACAAACACACGCAAACAACAACATAAAGGTGCTTTATCGCACAATTTCAGCTTATTTTCTGTCCTGCTATGGGCCGGAAAAATATAGCTTGCAGAATAATTTGTCTACGAATATAATTAGCGAGACTACTTAATAGGGCAATCAAATAATATTGGCGGTCTTTTTTGGGTAGTGGTGAGGTGCAATGAACGATATCGGCAAGGGACCATGCAACGGGGCAGCGGTTTCTTCTCAGGAGCTGAAATCATGAACGAACACATTCAAGAGCAAGCAAGAACCATCTACAGGACGGTGCGTATGCTGCACCAACACCTGAC
>CALAXS010000200.1 GCA_937895305.1 uncultured bacterium | reverse complement strand
AGCCTGTGGAACAGTACCTCTACTTTTTGTTATAATTCGCTATATGGCGAATTAAGGAAATGATTATGCGTGAATTTATGGATATCAGTAAAGCTTTATCAGATGAGAATCGGGTGCGGGTCATGATGGTGCTACAGGACAGGGAGCTGTGTGTCTGTCAGTTGATAGAGGTGCTGGGTCTGGCACCATCGACGGTTTCAAAGCATATGTCTATCCTGCGGCAGGCGCGACTGGTGGAGGCGCGTAAGGCGGGACGGTGGATTCACTATCGCCGGAATGACTCAGAAGCGGATGAGCATATTGCGGAGGCGCTGGCCTGGCTGGATGAAAGTTTGCAGGGAGACAGGCAGGTCATTGTGGATCGGAAGCGATTGAAATCTATTTTGAAAATGGATCCGGAGACGTTGTGTTGTCGGCAGGCGAGTCGTGTGAAAGCAAATTAGGATACACCCATGTTACGCATTTTATTTTTATGTACGGGGAATTCTTGCCGGAGTCAGATGGCGGAAGGGTGGGCGCGTGCATTGAAGGGGGATGTGCTGGAAGCGTATTCAGCAGGGATAGAAACCCATGGATTGAATCCGAATGCGGTGCGGGTCATGGCGGAGGCGGGTGTAGATATATCGGGTCATCGTTCGGAGCGGGTAGATGATTTATTGCACATTGATTTTGACTATATAGTCACCGTGTGTGCACATGCCCATGAGACGTGTCCAGTTTTCCCGGGTGACGCACGGGTAGTGCATGTAGGGTTTGATGATCCACCCAAATTGGCGGCAGCGGAAGCGACAGAAGAAGCGGGGCTGGTCCATTATCGGCGGGTGCGGGATGAAATCAAGGCGTTTATTGAAACGTTACCAGAAGCAATTGAAGGATAGAGAGCCATGAATCAAGAGTGTGTAAAGGAGCCGTCCCCGGCGGACATGAGTATTTTTGAGCGTTACCTGATGGTGTGGGTGGGCTTGTGTATCCTCCTGGGACTTGCCATGGGGAAGATGGCACCGGATGTGGCCCGGTATTTGGATGGTCTTGCGCTGGAAGTGAACGGCGCGCCGGTGGTTTCCATCCCTATTGCAGTGTGCCTGTTTTTTATGATGTACCCCATTATGGTGAAAATAGATTTTGCAGGGGTAGTGCGTGCAGGAAAAAGTGCCAGGCCCGTGCTGCTGACGTTGTTTTTGAATTGGGTGATTAAACCTTTCACCATGTATGGTATTTCGGTCCTGTTTTTGGGGACGCTTTTTCATGGTTTCATCGGGCCGGATGCAGTGGACCTGGTGAAGATGCCCTTCGGGCTGGATCTGGAAGTGGGTGCTACCTATGGTTCGGGCACTGTGCTACTCCATGAAGGGGTAAAGATGTTGGAGGTGCCCCTGTGGCGGAGTTACCTGGCAGGGTGTATCTTGCTGGGGATAGCACCGTGCACAGCCATGGTACTGGTATGGGGCTATCTGGCGAAGGGGAATGATGGCCTGACGTTGGTAATGGTGGCCATCAATTCATTATTCATGCTGGTGCTCTATGGTGTGCTGGGCGGTTTTTTGCTGGGGGTGGGACGTTTACCTGTACCGTGGCAGGCTCTATTGCTTTCTATTTCGGTCTATGTGGCGCTGCCGCTGGTGGCTGGTTTTCTAAGTCGAAAGTGGATCCTTGCAGTGAAGGGCGAAGCTTGGTTTAAGGAAAAATTTCTCCATGTACTCACGCCGATTGCCATTGTCGCTCTGCTGCTAACCCTGGTCCTTCTCTTTTCGTTTAAGGGCGAGGTTATTCTTGCGAATCCTTTGACCATACTCTGGATTGCAATCCCCCTCTTCCTGCAGACCGTACTTATTTTTGCTTTGGGTTATCTTCTGTCAAAGGTATTGAAGTTGCCGTATGCGGATGCTGCGCCGGTAGCCATGATTGGTGCATCGAATCACTTTGAGGTCGCCATTGCAACTTCGGTAATGCTCTTCGGATTATCGAGTGGTGCAGCACTGGCTACGGTGGTGGGGGTACTTATTGAAGTTCCGGTAATGCTGATGCTGGTGCGATTTTGCGTGAAGACAAAGCATTGGTTTGATGAAGAACGCTAGCTTTACGCGTCAGCCTTTTTGTCATTAGCAGTGTAGTCTTCGATACGGTGGCGCACAATCTGGCCCTGAATCATGTAAATCACATCTTCTGCAATATTGGTCGCCAGGTCAGCGATACGTTCAATGTGGCGGGACGCGCTGAGCATGTGGAGGAGCGGTTTTACCTGGGTTGGATCTTCCAATATTCCGTCCTCAACAATGTGATACATCTCTCTGTTCATGGCATCCACTTCATCGTCCGCGGCCAGAACTGCCTGAGCTTTTTTCATATCTTCCTTGACCAGCGCATCGATGCTGCTACGGAGCATGGCGCGGGCTTTCTTGGCCATGGTGATAAAGTCCATGGGATAGGGGGTCTCGCGCTGGTCGGCGAGAAAGATGGCCCGTTCTGCAATATTCACCGCGAGATCACCAATGCGTTCAAGGTCGTTATTAATTTTGAGAATCGCCACGACGAGACGCAGATCCTGAGCAACGGGTTGATGAAGGGCCAGAATCTTGAGGCATTCTTCTTCGACATTGACCTCTTCTTCGTCGATAGTATCATCCTGCTCAATCACAGTACGTGCCAGGTTGGCATCGCGGTGTTTGATGGCACGGGCCGCGTTATGCACGGCCTCTTCAACATCCGTGCAAAGTGTAAAGAGCTGATCTTTTAACCGTTCAATTTCACGGCCAAAATGTTTGCCTAGTCT
>CALAXS010000199.1 GCA_937895305.1 uncultured bacterium | reverse complement strand
AGTATGTTACCAATGTTAACAAATTGGGCTAAACGTCATGGTGTAACCTCGGTGGCCCTGGCTGAACTGCGGGTAATCTTCACTAATCCAGACACAGATCACATGGCGGTTTCCATCGGGGAGGCCGCTGTACAAAACCTCATTCGACTCGAAGCTACGAAAAAAGGGGCGAGAGTGTGGAGAAATAACGTGGGGGCGCTCATGTCGGAAGATGGCCGGATGGTACGCTATGGGCTGTGCAACGACACCCAGGCGCTGAACCGCAGGGTTAAATCATCTGATCTCATAGGGATCTTGCCGGTAACGGTAACTCCTGATATGGTCGGTACGGTCATCGGGCAGTTCCTTGCAAGGGAAGTCAAACATAGCACCTGGAAATACTCAGGGACAGATAGAGAGGTGGCCCAACGCCGATTCCTGGAACTCGTGGCCGGACTTGGGGGTGATGCGTGTTTCGCATCTGGACCAGGTACTATTTTATGTTGACAGCAGATTGCGGGGGGTGATACAACACTAACCAGTATTACAATAACCGCGCTGTACGTTAAAGCCTTCATCCTGGGGCGGTTAATTTACGAGCCGTGCCTAAAACTAACCCCCGCTGGACGGGAATACCTGGAGAACGCATTATGAAACTGTACGTTAGTGAAGGGCATAAAATGAATGGGCACCGCCAAGAGGGGGGTCTTTAGGATGTACGTTATTTGTGAGGGATCATCCCAATGTTACTCCATAGGCGGTAACGAAATAATATTACGTTGGAAAAAAGGTATATTAATAATATTTGCTCGTGGGGGTACACAAGAACTAACATTTAAGCTTGAGATACCCGACCTCGAGATGATGAAGAATACCCTTCTTGGGTTGGACTATGAAGGCTTATTCAGCCATTGCACCAGTACCAATGGGTATCAAGCAGATATCCGCTCAGGGAGCTGGGATGGCTGCCCTCCCCCCGTACCATTGCATCCGCAAGTTAAATGTCCCCACTGTTGGTACTTCTGGGGCCGCATCTGGAGGCCATTCTTAGGTAGCTGGCAAACACTATGAGAACTCATAACCAATGGATCGTGTGTCAGGTAATACCTGCTGAACCAAAACCACGAAAAATCCCTATTGATCCGCGTACAGGCAGTGCGGCAAACGCACATGATCCTAAAATCCACATGTCTTACGCAGAGATGGAAGCTGCTAGGGCTAAAAACCCAAACTATCTGCGTGGGTTCGTGTTCACTGATAACGACCCATATTGGTTCCTGGATGTGGATAACTGCTATGACGGTGAATGGAAACAAATAGCGACCACGTTACAAACGATGCTCCCAGGTGCATTAATGGAAGTGTCACACTCTAGCAAGGGGTTGCACTTCTTCGGTAGGGGGGTGGTCCCGAAACACGCATGCAAGAATCTACCACATGGTCTGGAATTCTACCACAAGGAACGGTTTGCGCTAATCACCCATGCCCATGAGAGGGGGGACTGTAATATAGACTTCACCAAACAGTTGCCCGCGCTGATTGACACATACTTCCCACCCCGCACTGTGGAAACCAGTGCTGACTGGACCACAGAACCAGACCCCGCATGGAGGGGGCCAGAGGATGATGCTGAACTGCTTAAACGCATGTTGCGATCAAAACCCTCTGCAAACGTTATGTTCGGTAAAGGGGTTACCCTCCAACAGCTATGGGAAGCAGATGATGATGCACTTGGTAAAGCCTTCCCAGATTCGGGTAGCCGGGCCTATGATGCTTCCAGCGCAGACCTAGCCCTTGCCAACCATCTGGCATTCTGGACTGGGAAGAACTGCGACCGCATAGAACGAATGATGCGTGAATCCGAGTTACAGCGTAGCAAGTGGGACGACCGCCCAGAGTATCTACAAGAAACAATACGCAGGGCGATATCCAACACGAAGGAGGTATATAAGGAACGGGAAGTGCTAACCGCTGCACCAACACCGGTTGGGATGAAACCCAAAGCTAAAACCGGTTCGCAACTCGCGGCGGCATCGTTCCAAGAAATGTTGTTCAATGGCTGCGTGTACGTCCAGGATGCTAACCGTGTCTTCACCCCAACCGGTGCGATGCTCACACAAAGTCAATTCGACTCAACATATGGTGGCTACTCTTTTATATATAACGCTGAAGGCAAGGACACACGCAAAGCATGGGAAGCATTCACACAATCACAGCTTCTCGACTGGCCTATGGCTGACACAACATGTTTTAAACCCGATATACCGCCAGGGCAAATAGTCATGGTTAACGGGATGCGGGCGGTTAATACCTATGTGCCAGCCTACGCACCAAGAGTACCCGGCGACCCAGGGCGGTTCCTTGACTTTCTGGCTAAACTTCTACCAGATCCACATGATCGTAAAGTGCTGCTATCGTACATTGCTGCATGCGTACAACACATGGGGGTGAAATTCCAATGGGCCGTACTGTTACAAGGCGTACAGGGCAATGGGAAAACCTGCATTACCCGATGTGTGGCCGCTGCGGTAGGACGGAAATATACCCACATGCCTAAAGCAGATCAAATCGTGTCCCAATTCAACGCATGGCTGGCGGGCAATATCCTCATCGGTGTGGAAGACATCTATGTCCCAGGAAGCAAGGCAGATGTGATAGAGATCCTTAAACCCATGATCACATCTGGGGATGGTATCGAGATTCAAGCGAAAGGGGTAGATCAGCGTACCGCAGACATATGCTGCAATTTCATCTTCAACTCAAACCACAAAGAAGCCATCCGGGTAACTCGCAATGACAGACGCTTCTGCGTGTTCTACACCGAACAGCAGAAAGTTGAGCATCTGGAGCGGGATGGTATGGGTGGAGACTATTTCCCCAGCTTCTATAACTGGCTCTCTAAACAGAACGGGTACGCAATCGTTGCAAATTATCTGGCTACCTATAAGATACCGGACGATCTAAACCCGGCGGGGGCATGCCATAGAGCGCCAAAGGTGTCCAGCACCGATGCGGCTATACTGGAGTCCATCGGGCCAATAGAGCAAGAAGTGCAAGAAGCTGTAGAATCGCATAAACCTGGATTCTGTGGCGGCTGGATCTCATCAAGGGCGCTTGAACTGCTCCTGGATAAAACGCGACTTGCACAGAATAAACGCAAGGCCATGCTGGAAGACCTTGGCTATATCCCACACCCTGGTCTTACAAATGGAAGATCAACTCGAACTCTCATGGTAGATGGTGGGTCTAAGCCACGACTGTTTATCACCCGTGACCACAGAACCGTCGGATTTACCGATGCTAACTTAATTTTAAGCGACTACGAAACCGCTCAAGGACCGATAAAATGAATAAAAAACAATGCGCTTGCTGTAAATCAGAAAGCGATGTATCCCAATACCGGTTGACCAAACGTGGTGGACCCCTTGCGCGAACCTTCACAGCACTGTGTAAAACTTGCCATGAAGATATGACTTTTTCGGACCTACGGGGGAAGATCCCCTACGGGTATAAATGGGACTCAGTTACGGGGGGCATCGTGCGGAATGAGTATGAGCAAGGCACAATCGACATTATTTCAGGACTGCACCGCAAAGGGCACTCCCTACGATATATCGCCACAGTGCTCAACAGTACAGGTATTAAGGGTCGCGCAAGAGCATGGCACCCATACTTTGTATCCAAGCTTTTGAGGTGCTGATCGGGCTGACAGGGTTGGCGGGGTCGGGCAAGTCCACAATTGCTAAAGCCCTCGGTTACCCAGTGCTATCATTCGCTGATCCGATACGAGATCAACTTGGGATAACCAAAGCCGACCCACACTACCGCAAGAAGATGCAGGATGCTGGTATGTGGGGTCGTACTCACTTTGGGGAAGATGTGTGGGTCGAGAATCTACGGCTCAGGCTCCCACAGGGTTATGCCGTGATCGATGATGTGCGGTTTGCTAACGAAGCGGAGTTCATACGGGAGAGGGGTGTCTTGGTCCACATACTCCGATTCGGAACCGATAAGCTCAACCACATATCAGAACAGGGGGTTACCATGAAAGGTGGAGACTGTGTGGAATATAACAACGGCAGCATACTGGATGCAGTGAAGAACCTTAAGTGGCAGTTGGGGCTTTGACACGGCGGCGTGGTGGCTGCGATGAGCACAGTTTGGCTAGTGCCGCAGTAACCACAATGCGCTCATTTTCAGACAATCGGGCTATGATGCCCTCAAGGATTTCGATTGCTTCTTTTCTGTTCATACGCGCACGTTACT
>CALAXS010000198.1 GCA_937895305.1 uncultured bacterium | reverse complement strand
GAAATCAAGATTGATGTAGAAGCGGAACGTAATATTGATTTTGAAGAGATGGAAAGTATTTTTGCCCAGTTGGAAACGGCCATCAACAATCAGCGCGATGAACTCGGCATCAAGAATATAATGACCTTCTTTGAAACGGGCGGTGGCGTACTTCAGATGTACCTGTATAAGGATACGGATGGGGAGGAATGGCTCACACCTGAATTTGATACGGAAGAGGTGATGCTCATTCTTAACGAGCGATTACCGGCAATGGTACCAGGCGCAGAACTGAAATTTACGGTCACAGAAACGGGGGAATCCGGGGGTAGTGGCGAAGGTCAAATCTCATTGACCATGCGGGGCGATGACAGTGAGGTTCTGGAGAAGTATGCAGAGCGATTCAAGGAAACCATGCGGGGTATCACCGAGCTGCGGGATGTACGCACGGACCTGGCAAAAAGCCAGCAGGAAATCCGGCTGGAAATCGATGAAGCCTTGGCGATCCGTCGCAACATAGCACCCTATTCTATTGCGACGACGGTGGATGCCGCACTGCGTGGTACGCGCTTACCCTATATGAAGCAGGGTGGTCGCGAGATTCCGGTATGGGCTCAGTTCCGTGAGGAAGATCGCAAGTCCAAAGCGAACCTGGATAATGTGGCGGTCATGAGCCCCTTGGGCGATCTGGTGCCGCTGCATGAATTGGTAAGTTTTTCAAAAGCTCCCATCGCTTCAACCATTATGCGGGTCGATGGTAAAACAACCGTAACCGTATCGGCCAACACGGATAATGACAACCTGAGCCTGGTACGTACAGAAATTCAACGGGCCGTCGATAATTTTGAGATGCCCGTAGGCTACAGCATTGAGTTCGGCCGACAGATGCAGGATCTGGATGATAGCTTCGGGCAGTTTATTACTTCATTGGCCATGGCCATTATTCTGATTTATCTGGTCATGAGTGCCCTGTTTGAATCCTTCCTCTTTCCTTTATCCGTCCTTACTTCGGTGCCCCTGGCGTTGGGCGGGGCCATCTGGATGCTCTTCCTCACCGGGAATCAACTGGATTCGGTCACCATGATTGGCTGTATTTTGATGGTCGGGCTCATTGTGAACAATGGTATTGTGATCATCGACCATATCAATAACCTGCGCAAAACTATGCCTGACGATGTTGAGGCTATTTGTACGGCGGGAATGCATCGTTTCCGTCCTGTGATGATGACCGCAATTACGACCATTTTGGGGCTCATTCCTCTGGCAATGGCCAAGACCGGGGGTGCAGCCACATTCGCCGGACTGGGACGTGCGCTCATTGGCGGCCTGACCGCCGGCACCATCCTGACCCTCTTCGTTGTTCCCCTGTTCTATACCCTACTGGATGATATTCAGAAGTGGTTATTCCGTCTGGCATCGGCCTTTCGCGGCAGCAAATCCGATAGCGGAAAAGCAGCCAACATCGTGCCGCCACCTTTGCCCTAAGTCTTGCCACATACTTAATTTACCCGCTATGCGCGTTGTACCGGGCTGGTATTCCCGTAAAGTATATAGATGGGGGCAGTAAATTGACTCATGGTCTGTATTTATGCTATCTTAGCGGACCTTGTGCCACGTCTATGACGTGTGTGCAAAGTTAAATGACGTAGTCTGGACAGTGGAATATACGGTTTCCGCATGACACGATAAAGGGTCACGACGCAGAATGTCTTTCATGCGAACGGGTTTGGTTGGATGCGGCAACATTGGTGCCGATATCTGCATTACACTGCAAAAGGGTGAAATCCCTGCGCAGCTTGTGGCCTTGACTGATCTGGATAAGGCGCGTGCGGAAGTATTGCAACGTACCTTTTCTCTGGATGCTGCGGTGTGTTCACTGGATGAGAATGCGGCAAGTGTAGATATTTTAATAGAATGTGCTGGAGCCCACGCCGTCAAGGAAGTGGTTGAGGCCGCCATTCGACATAATAAAGAATGCCTGATTATGAGTGTGGGTGGGTTAATGACCAACCCGGAACTCCTGGAAAAGGCGAAAGCGCATAATATCCGGGTTCGGATTCCATCAGGAGCACTTTGTGGTCTGGATGGTATCCGGTCCGCTATGGAGGCGGGGTTACACAGCGTTACGCTGACAACCCGTAAGCCACCAAAAGGTTTGGAAGGTGCACCCTATCTGGTGGAAAACCAGATTGATGTGGGTGCCCTCAAAGAACCAACCATAATATTTGAAGGTACGGCCATGGATGCGGTGAAAGCCTTTCCGGCCAATGTGAATGTAGCAGGTGCCTTGAGCCTCATGGGTATTGGCCCGCTGGAGACACGGGTTCGGATTATTGCCGACCCCAATGCTACAGAGAATAGCCACGAAGTAGTGGCCGAGGGTGCCTTCGGGCGTTTGCACACGACGACAGTAAATCTGCCGTCGCCACGCAATCCAAAGTCGAGTTATCTCGCTTCGCTCTCTGCCAGTGCCGAGTTGCGAATAGCAGCCATAGAATTTATCACCCAGCGGGGTGTGAAGAAATAGAAAAGCAGTCAGCCCTTTTGGCAGACCTTGAACGATTTAAAATGGAGAGAAACCATGTACGCAGTTGTAACAGCAGGCGGCAAACAATATAAAGTCGCAACAGGCGACGTATTGCGCATCGAGAAACTTGAAGTCCCCGTAGGTGATACGGTGGAACTGGGCCCGGTCAAGATGATTGCCAGTGATGATGGTGTCATTGTCGACCCCGCCAAGCTGGAAGGCGCAAAAGTTATCGCTCAGGTAACCGATGCTGGCCGTCGCAAGAAAATTCGCGTTTTCAAATACAAA
The DNA here is from genome assembly GCA_937895305.1 of uncultured bacterium. Lineage (GTDB taxonomy): Bacteria > Hydrogenedentota > Hydrogenedentia > Hydrogenedentales > JAEUWI01 > CALAXS01. The sequence continues at coordinate 481 of CALAXS010000198.1, read as the reverse complement.
CGCCGGAAAAATTATAAACGCACCTATGGACATCGTCAGTGCTTTACCGAAATAAAAATTCAGGATATCAAGGCCTAAGGCAACCGCCCGGCTTGAACACAAAGGAGTAGCTTCACATGTCACATAAAAAAGCAGGCGGTAGCTCACGGAACGGTCGCGACAGTAACCCATGTATGTTGGGTGTTAAAAAGTATGGTGACCAGTTCGTAAGGGCCGGAAACATCATCGTACGTCAGCGCGGCTCCAAATTCGCAGCCGGCAACGGTGTGGGCATGGGTCGTGACTACACTATCTTTGCCACGGTAGACGGTCGCGTACAATTCCGTTATATCAAGAAGAATAAGCAGGCTATCGATGTAGTCCCTCTTGCAGCGGAATAATTGCTGAACTTTTCACTTTCTAACGTCTGAGCTTGGCCAAGGCCGTACTCAGGCGTTTTTGTTTTTTGTCGCAGTAACCATAATACATTTACCTTAACCTG
>CALAXS010000197.1 GCA_937895305.1 uncultured bacterium | reverse complement strand
GTTACAACGTGAATACCAACGAAAACACTGGGGAGTGTCTTGGGTGCAAGACTGAGATCGGGAATGGCAGTGTACCCGGCCAGACAACAGAAGAGGGCCAGCGGGGGCATGTAAAAAGTGAGAAGAGCGCGGCGGCGTTCGGAGCGGGTAATAACGTAGCCGGTAATAGAAACCATAAGCAAGAACAGATTGATGAAGTCAGTGGCATTGGCGAGTGGCACTTCGTGCCAGATGGAGGCGCGAATAAATGCGCCGAGGATGAGAAGGAGTGCACCAATAAAATTAAAGCGGGAAGCACTGCCAAGAAAACGATTCTCTCCATTCTTCAGATAAATAAGGGAAAGTACCGCACCGCAGATGTGCGCGATGAGACTAAGATAGAAAACGATGTATAGCAGTATGGTCATGGCTTAGACTCCCGCTGTGTCGTCAGCGAATTGGCTACGCTTGTGCTTGTACCCCAATCATTTACCCCTGATCCAGGGAGGGGTAGTGTACGCAAAAACGGGGTATTTATACCACTTTCGCCTGTGGTCCGTGTCTGCTGCAGAACAAACAAAGCCTATCGGTCCAGGTTTATGGCCAGGGCTTCCTTCACGCTCCGGGCAAAAGCTTTGGGGTCGTCGGAGACATACCAGTACACACCAAGGTCGATAAGATAGCGAAGGGATTGGGCATTGAAGTCGAAGGGGCGGAGCTGGAAGTCCACATTGTTCTCGCGGGTAGCCGCAACCGCATCCTGCAGATACCCGGCATCAAAAACATAGGTTATTTCCGGGGTGAGTGCCTTGGTCTGGAGGTGAAACTGGAGCTGGCTGATACCTTTGAACTTGTTTTCCTTGAGCTCCGCAAAACGCTGCTGAATCTTTTCGGGGTCACCACTCAGCCAGGTCATCGTGCGGGCGCCGGGATAAAGTCCCTGGAGCTTCCGACACATGAGCGGACTGCCATGGACAAAGATAATACGCTCCTCTATTTTTTCACGCTTGATAATCCCTACGAGCTGGTCCAGGTCCACGCCCTTAAGATCAAGATAAAGTTCACGCCTGGGGTCTTCCTTGAGCAGGGCGATAACTTCGTCGAGGGTAGGAACTTTTTCGCCCGCGTACTTCCCGTCAAAGTGAGAACCGGCATCCCAGCTGCGGAGCGTAGCGAGGGGAATCTTGTCGATGGCGGTCCTGGCGAATTCTTCCGGTGCGTTGGTGGTGCGTTCCGGGGTGCCGTCATGTATGCAGACTATGGTGCCATCGCTTGTCGTGCGCAGATCCACTTCCGGGACCGCACCGGAAATCTGCCAGGAGTGACGCAATGCGACCAGGGTGTTCTCCGGAACTTCATTCACGCCACCCCGATGGGACTGGAAAAAAACCCTGGGGGCCTCTGCATGAAGCGGTTGGAAAATACTCAGGCAGAGCAGAACCAACAGCAAGTATTTCTTATTCAGCAGGCTTGGGCACGGTCGGCGCATTGGCAGGGTCCTCTTTCGGGGTTCCTTCATCCGGGGCTTCTATCAGGATAGCAGAAGGACCAAGCACAGCGAAGTACCCGTCGTTGTCGTGTTGACCTCTGATGAATGTCGAAGGGATAGCTTCACTCACAGGGTCCAGCGCGACCCAGCCATCGGTGCTGCTGTAGCGATAGAGGCGAAGCTGTGCCTGGTCTTTAGGTAAGCAGAGGGTCTCAGGAACACCAAGGTCGACTTTAACCTCGATGGGATGGTCACCATGTGCAGCTTCAAGCTGTATGAAAAGGCTGAAGGCACTCAAGTCTTCGGGCAGGGGACCGGGCGGGGTCTGATGGGTCTTGAGTCGTGCGCGAATTGGCAAGGTGCTGGTGCAGCGAATGCGGCCCTCTGCACCCAGAGGACGTAATTCCAAATCCTTACCACGCACATCCTGTGCATAGCGGCGCACAGCAGCCTCAGTGAAACGGGTCACCTTGAAACGTTTTTCGAGCATGAGATCAAGCTGGTCGTCATAGTGTGGAGAAGCCGGGTTTTCAGAAGCACCAAAGGGCACCATGGAAACAGCATAAGGCGTTTCGTCAAAACGAACAGCCATGGCAAATCCATAGCCGTAATCAGCGATCAGGGTACCGTCCACATACGTGGTATCAGCGGCTACGAAGAGGGGTTCACCGCTGGTGCTACCGGGCAGGGCCTCAACCCGCGCGCCCCGTTGAATCTTGTGAACATCACCCCAGGGCACCTCGATGGCGTTAAGGTCGTTGCGCATAATACGTGCAGCATCTCCTGCGGCAAGCATGGCGGTTTCATAAAACGCAGGGGCATTGTCATTAAATGCAGCATAGATTTGCGCATCGTTTGTAAAGGTATCGCTGGTACGGTTACGCAATGCATTCCACCAGACATGGAAGAAAGTCATGCCGGGGTTATTGGTTTCGGCGAGGTAGTTCCAGGTGCTGAGAAGGTTAATGCCCTTGGGTAAATCCGGGTGAATGTTTTCCAGCGGCGGATTGGCCTGCTCGACCATAGCAATAAATTTGCGCGTGGCAAAAAGTGCACCGGGTGCAACCACATCATAGAGCATGGATTGCATGTCATTGAAAGAGAGCGTACCGTTACGGAGGAGCTGGCGGGCACGTTTCGCACGATGGGTATCGGGGTCGCTCACAAACCAGTCAGGCCAACCGTCGGCACTGAGACTGGATGGCTCCGTGACGGCCCAGGGTGGATTGCCGCAAGCCTGAATGAAACCCGAGGACGGGTTAATCAAATGAGGCAGCCCGGTCGCAGGAACGTTTTCGCCCCAGGCCTGGCTCATGTAGCGACGGGGAAGGGGCGATTTGAAGTCTTTGAGAATGGGGGTGAGGTTGCCCTGATTATCCGCGGCGAGGTTGGTGATGTCATGGGTGCCTGTAGTGGCGTTATAAAGGTAGAAGAGGTTGTTTGCCTTGTCAGCATAGGTGATGTGAAAGGCCGGGATTTGTTGCAGGGTGAGGGCCGTCTGGAATGCTTCAAGGTTTTGTGCTCGGGCCATGGCGATGCATTGGCTGAGCGCGCCAAAGGCATTGAAACCACCAATACGCCAGGTGTAGAAACCATTCTGATCGAGGAGGGGACCGCCGGGGGTAATGTGGGACGGGGTGATACGCTGTTCGAGGCCGCTTTCGGTGAGAACGTAGTAGGGCTGGGACTGGGCATAATACTCAAGCAACGGCAGAACAGCTTCCAGGGGATCCGTTTTCTTGTTTATGCTGTTCGGGTTTCGCTGCTGCACCGCCGTAGGTTCAGAAAAGACATCGGCAAAGTCAGCAAAGTTGGGCGTGAGTGCCCAGCCATGGGTGGGGGTGTGCCCCTGAAGAATTACGGGTAGCCCGAAGAGGGTGGCCCCGGCGATATTCATGTCACCGACATTTAGATGCGCCTCATACCAGCGGAAAGGACCGTTATGGTATTGATGGGGATTGATGACGAGGTAGGGTACATTGTCTTTGGTGCGATTGGCAGCAAGTGCCCAGGCATTTCCGGTATGAGCCGCTATAGGTCGTTGATAGTCCGTGGGCAAATCGAGGGGAGCCATACTGACCATGAAACTGTGCCACAGCGCGAGGATGTCTGCCGGGGCGACCCCTTCGGCCCAGGGCGGTGCCGTATCAGCATGGTCATAGAGCCAGGCATTTACACCAAGGGCAAATCCTTCACAGAGATCAATGGTGAGGGCATCCACGTTGTTAAGTGCTTCTTCCGCGAGACGGCGGTGCCCCACAGTGAGCGCAAAAACATCAGAACCTGCATAGGCCTCGCCCAGTACCGCAGCAGCCCGCCCGCTGGCAACACGATAGGCGAGGAGCATTTCTTCGAGATGGTCCTCGGCCTGGGCATACCCGAAGGCGAAAGCCATGGCGCGGACATTCCGGGCATAGATGTGGGGAACGCCCCATTCATCACGATAAAGGGTGGTCTCTCCCCAGAGTGCCGACGGGTCATTGGCAGGTTGTGCCACTGTGACGGGCACAAGGTAAGTGAAGCCTGTACACAGCAGTAGCAACGTGTACAAAAGTCGATGTGAGCGACGGGGCTTCAAGGTACTGCAAACTCCTGTGGGGCCGAATAGGTCAATGCAACGCTTCAAGCTGAGCATTGTACCTTATTTTAGGTGTATTGTCGTCAACCCAACTCGCATTATTCGTGCTTCAGTACCCAGAGCGGAAGCCGTGATTTATCGAGGTCAGGGCCAGACCAGAAGGTCTTTAAGGCATAGCCACCACCCGCCTGGAAGTAGCGGACCCGGATAGGATGGAGGCCCTTCCGGAGCGCAATTACACCGCCCCGGGTCTCTGAACCGTGGAGACCATCGTTATCGACTACAAGCTGGTCATGGATGAAAAGGTCCGAACCATCATTGGATTCCACAAAGAAGGCGTAAACACCATCGCGGGGGGCATCGACATAGCCGTGGAAGTAGAGGCCGAACTGGTCAGCGTCTTCACGGCGATTGATGTTGACCGTTGGCGAAATACCTTCGGTCTTCGCTTCGAGGGTGTCGAAGTCAGGAAGGGCATCCCAGGAACCTTCATAGTAACCGTAGCGCAGACCGGGCTTGAGATTGTCCTTGTCAACCGCGTCAAAGGCTTCAAAGTGCATGGTCTCCCCTTGCTGCGTATGGGCAAAGGTTTCTTCATACTGGTCCAGGGTCTCGCGGTGTTCATCCATAAGCGTCACCCCTGCACGTCGAGCCACTTCAAAGAAGTGCTTCACCCGTTGGGTAAAAGCTGGGTCCACCGTCGCGGTTAAGTTTTCGTGGTCCACACTAAGGCCACCGAGGCTGGTGGCGTTTTGCCGATCGAGGATAGCATATTCTACAGAGAGTCGGGCCACCTGTACGCGGTCGAGGACATCGGGCTGCTCTTCTACGGCTGCTTCGGCCTGGTCCCAGATCAGGCTGGCCTCTTCGAGGAGCGCATCCGTCAGGAAGGGCGCGGTGCGGGGACTGACCCAGATGTCGGCCTGAATGTTATTGGTGGCCACATAGTCGTGCATGAGGTCGATGTATTCGCGGATGGCAGGCGCTGCCGCGCCATAGACCCCATCCAGAAATTCGTTGATGGCAGTGTCCTCGTCATAATCGGGATTCCAGAGAAGCTTCGCGTCCAGGTAGCCACTCAGCGGGGAGAGCTCACCACCTGAAGTGTTGTACACGTCCTGCTCGAAAATACCCGTCACGTTATTGTCCACGAAAAGACGGATGTTGTCGTCACGCACACGCAGGTTGGGGTAGGGGCAGAGGTAGGAACGGAAGGAGGTAACGTAGTCCCAGATCCAAAGACGGTTAGAGACCTTGGACCATTCCTTGAGGTCCTTCACAAAAGCGATATTTTCTTCGGCATCACTACCATCCAGGGGCTGCATGAAATTGCATTCGATGCTGCACAGACGAATGATGACGTTGTCGCGGGGGCGCATGGTCTTGGGTGCCTTGCGGGTGTATTGATACGCGAGCGTTTCGATGGCCTTGTCCGGATAGTGCTTGGCCACTTCTTCGGCGACAGCATTGACCAGGTGGAGCATGGGACCCATCTGCGTATCTTCCGCATCGGCCATCGCGGTACAGTGGTCGCACTCACAGTAATTGTGCCAGTCGTTCTGCGACAAAGAGTAAACCGTGGCTTCAGGGTCGTCCTTGATAAACTGGAGCATTCGCTCCGTACAGATGCGGATGACCTCTTCATTGGTTGTGCAGAGCTGGGTGCGCTCACCAAGGCGTTCACCATTCACCAACGAATAGTACTCGGGGTGTTCACCAAAAAATTCGGCCGGGGGCATGAGCACATTGAAGGTGTGTACGAAGAGGCCGCGCCCGAAGCGGACGTTACCACCATGATGCTCTTCAAAGGAGACGGCACTACTGTTCATGCGATTCCGTGCGCACCAGTCAGCATCCATACACTCTTTGGTAAAAGGCTCCCGGGATTCAAGGACCGGAATAGTGCGGTTAACCATTTTAGGTAGGGCGTCAATTTTTTGCGTTGGGATGTGTTCCACCTGCGGTGTGAACCAGCGACAGCCATAGTGATCTTCCAGAAGGCCATACACCGCGTAAAGAGTGCCCCGTTTTCCAGTACCTGCGAGAATAAAGTGATTGGCTATACTGAATTGTACATAGCCTTCATCGCCAAGGTCTTCAAGAGCATGCTTGAGCGCCAGGCCTCCACGTCCTTCGCCTTTCAGAGCTTCTGTGTGTGCATTTAGCCCCACGATGAAAGCCGTCTCGGGCAAGGGCTCCGTATCGTGCACCAGAACATGCTCTTCACCCGTCATCTTCTGGAGGTAATGCTGCAACTCTTCAGCAGCATGCCGGGTCACAGGGTCGGCATCGGCCCCTACTACGATGGGGATTCCAGCCTGGGTGACGGGTGCCAGAATAATGAAGAGAAACAGAAATAAGCGTCGCATGACAGAGCTCCAGATTGAATTGGCAATACACACAAAATCCATTGTACAGTTTTTGCAGACAAAGGCAAGAACGACAGCCCTTACTCCACAAATAACGGACGGGCACTTTCGTGTGAAGCAAGCGCGGCAACGAGTACATCAACATGCGCTGCACCCGCATTTCGGAGCGCCTTGGCGCATTCGGTGACCGTTCCTGCGGAGGTGACCACATCGTCAATGAGGAGCACAGTCTTGCCCTTGAGGCTATCCCCCTTGACTGCGAAGGCCCCCTGCACATTGCGTAGCCGTTCTTTTCCAGAGAGGTGACTCTGGGTACGCGTGGGCCGGATGCGCCTGAGGGAATCGTCCAGCGTAGCCCGCGGAAAGTTATCCAGAACCGCTTCAGCAAGAAGCCGGGACTGGTTGAAACCCCGCAAGCGGAGCCGTACAAAGTGAAGAGGCACCGGGATGAGCAAGTCATATTGCCCGGCGTCCATCTCTGCCTCGATGAAGGCATGCATGCGTTCGGCGATAGGAGTGATGAGCCGGGTTTTGTTGTGGAACTTGAGGAGCTTGATGGCTTCCTCCATAGCATCGCCATAGCGTGTAGCCCCATAGCTACGGCGGATGTAGCGATTCGGTTTATCGCGACAATCAGCGCAAGGAAAATTCTGGTGCGTACCAAAGCCGACACGAAGGGGATGGGGCCGCCCACAGCCCGTGCAGAAAGGACGTTCCAGAGCAGGACTTTGTTCCCAGCAGCCAGGGCAAAAGTAGCCATTTTCATCCGTGAGAATCCGGGCATCACAGGCCCGACAAAAAATGGGATACAGGGTATTCTTGAATGCCTGTAACCACGGGCTGCTCATGGGAGGGCCTTACTCCTGATTGGTCATGCGGATGCGTTTAAGGTGGGCGAGAACACCCATGTAAAGAATAGTGTTGTGAAGTCGCGCGCTGTTGGTCGCCACATCGGGTTCCGTGATATCACGCATATCGAGCCAGGGCCTGTCGACCCCGATATCTTCCCACATAAATCCGCTGATTGCAGCACCCGGCACACAACCCGGACTGAAGCTCGGCGGATGAACTTGACCAAGACCCTCAATAAGACTCACACCATAGGGGTTGTTCCCTAGAAACCAATTGATTTGGTCCATGATAAAAGTACGCATCTCATAGCTGGGTACGAATCGAGTGGTGCGGGCAACAATTTGGGTAGCCGCCAGGATGCTGGCGGAATTGCCCTGACGCACGGCCCCGGGGTGGTCCGGGGTGTTAAAAAAGTTGGGCTTCGCAGGGGTTCCGCCAGTGTAGACACCGAATGGATTTTTAGACATACCGATGAGGCCCTCGGTAGCCTGTTGAAGTGCCATGGCCAGATCAAAGCTCAAGGTACCGCCGGGATCAACATTGGATTCGTATTCGATGAGGGCTTCCGGACATTCCAGCGTTACAGCGGGTAAAAGCGCTGTGCAACGAGTCTTATGCTCCTCTTTTTTTGTGACCATAAAAAGATCAAGTGCAGCCCGAAACATATTCGTGTTTTTTATCTTGTACGTCTGAGCCAGCTGAAGTAGCTGATCAGCAATGGCGATGTACTCGCTATTGTCAGGTATAAAACGGGCAACCTTGGCGAGGGCAGCAGCTTCGAGCGTGCCGTCAGAGTTGGGGGTTGTGCCATTGTTATTCTTGATGTTCTGTACGAGTTGGTCAGCACCCCACTTTAGCTCATCCAGAATAGCTTCTTCACCAAGAGGTTCTTTGGCATAACGCCATTTAACGACACCATAAAATTCCGTGGCAAAAAGCAGGGCATAAGCATGGGTCGTTTTTGCGGATCCAAAGCCGTCTTCCCAGCCACCTTCACTGCGCCATGCACGAAGGGCCTTAAAGGGATAATCAAATACTTCGCTGAAAAGAACATTCCGATCCAAAAGAAAAGAATGTGATTCCTTATTGAGTTCATCCATCTGAACCCGGATCTGATAGGTGCCGGGCTCTACAAAATCTGTGAACTCGCCACGCCAATAATAACCGGGCCAGGGATTTCCATAAGCCCCGGTAATCACTTCACCAGGACCGCTAAACGTACTTTCATAGACCAACTTTCCCTTATTGTTTACAAGGAAAAAAGTGTTGTTGGCCGGCATGAATGAAGTCCATGCCGTAAAGTTTTTAGGATTATTCAATTCATAACCGACCTGGTTGTGAAAAATCCTGATGGCAGGTATTCGCGCATACTGGGCATCAACCCGTGCAGTATCCCAGGTGCTGGGGGCCTCACTTTCCACACGCAGGCTCACCCAACGTGCTCCTGCGGGACGATCAACTGGCGCACAGTAAAGCTCACTCCAGGTACTGTCCGGGTTACCTTCCAACGGGTTGGTCTGTATAAGCCCACTGTCTCCGTACCAGTCGAGCATAGCACGGGCATCTGGTCCTCCCTTGACCAGGATAGCGGCTTCAAGGCTGGTGAGTTCCTGACTCAATTCCATGGCGCGGGAAACGATGGAGAGAATCCCGCTTTCAGGATTCAACTGGAGCGCATGCTTGCCGGACTCCGGATTGTCCGTGGTGATCTGCCAGGTACCCGCACTGACATCGCCCCGTGCCCAATGAAGCGGTATACGCTCGTCTGTTGGCTGGACCGCTTCAAATTCAGGGTTTCGGAGCATAGGTACCGTTTCAAGATATTCAGGGGGTACCTCACCCAGATAAGGCGTTTGAATAAAAGAGGGGGCACTGGTACCTGCACTGTTGTGGCGGGTCATGGGCCAGGGAAAATTATCTTGAATATAACGACCGCCAAAGGTATAAGCGGAGACGATGCCCTGAGTCATAGCGACCACCATGTCACTGAGGTGGTTGTTGTCAATATCCGTGAGCACAGCCGGACCGACCGCTGCACCGGGAAGAGAAATCTGCCACTGAATTCCACCCTTGTGTTGCAACGCCACAAGCTGGCCATCCCCCGCAGCAATCACTTCAATGAGACCATCACCATCCACATCACCTGTGGAAGGATAAACCGTGCCCTCACCAATCTTCCGTTGCCAGTGAAATGCACCATCGCTGTTGAGGCTGGTGATGAAACCATCTGCGGCACCAATGACCAGTGTAGACATCCCTCCATCGTCCCGCGTTCCCAGTGCAAGGTGGAGCGGACCTGCGTCCAGTTGGAGGAGCGGACGTTTCCAGAGCGCAGTACCCATAGCCGCATCCAGGGCGAAGAGGGCCGGGGACGTTTCGGTACTACAGTAAAGTTCCGGCAGGTTATCATTGTTAAGGTCGCCCAGAATCACATCACCCGTAAAGACACCCTCAAGCTTTTTCTGCCAGTAAAAAGTACCATCGGCACTCAGCGAGAAGGGCCCCGTAATGGTCGTGCCGAAAATCTCGGGGTAAAAGTCACCATCCACATCACCCACAGCCAATGCGCCACCCACCACAAGGGGGCTGCTGTCATCACCCTTGGCCGTATGCCAGCGCTTGGTTCCGTTTTGTTCATAAACCACAACCCCCAGTTCACCCGCAACGATGGCCTCGTCAACACCATCGTTATCAAAGTCGGCCCAACTGAGAGAACACAGGCCGGGCATCGGGCTATCATTACGCCAACGTTCGTTGCCATCCACGCCATTGAGACAAAGCACAATACCTTCGCTGGACGCGACCAATATCATAGGCTGCTGATTTTCCCCTTTCAGCGTGATAGCAGGTGTAGCTGTTGAGGATTTATCGAAGAGAGCATCCTGAATCCAGAGAGAACGGCCACTGCCACTAATACATTCTATGAGCCCCGTTTTACTGTCAAGGATGAGGGATTCCTGGCCGTCCTCCGGGTGGAAATCAGCACAAACAAGGGGGTGGCTGAGGGTGCTACCCGTTTCGAGGGTCCATTGTGATTTAAGGTTTTCGGCATTGAGGCTGCCATGAAACAAAAGTAATGTACTTAATATCAGTCCTGCCAGGCGCATGGACATTCCTCCTTGGAACGACTACGTTTTATAGAAATGACACTCTTGTCCAAAATAGAACTTCTGAATTCAATACTACCCATGTCTACAAAGGCCCATTACAACTTTTCATTGTACAAGGTCTCAACCTCACCTGTCATTGCGCGGGGCGCAGCAACGCGGCAATCTGGCTTGGTCCAGACGACTGGACAGTAGTGTAAAAAGATAGTCTAACCATGTCACTGGATACGGTACAACTTTCTCCCTATTCTATATAATAAAAACGCCCCTGAAAGTTCCAGGGGCGTTGGATAAAGATAGATTGGATTTAGAAGCCGGGTACCGGGAAATCACGCACAGGGTATGCTGCATCAAAGTCCAGCTTCTCCGGTGTAATTCGTTCGTTCGCCTTGAGGTGCTTGGCAAAGGAAAGCTTGCGACCTGTGTATGCAGAGTCCCGACCCAGTATGGCAGTGAAGGTACTTTCAGCAACACGCACACCTTCATTGATGTACGGGGCTTCACCACGAATTGCAGCAACAAGGTCCATATGCTCCTGCACGTAGGGGTCACGATCATCCTTACCCATGTCACGGGCATTACTTACACCCTTGGTGCCGGTAAGTTCTTCAAATACACCGCCATCAGACGAAACGCGTTTCTTCCCGGGTTCCGTACG
>CALAXS010000196.1 GCA_937895305.1 uncultured bacterium | reverse complement strand
TAAAGATGAATGACCCTGTCCATCCATTACACGCCCCCTAATATTCTCCCCTCCGTGCTCTCTGCGCCCTCTGTGGTTAAAATATTCTTGTTTCCCCATTCCCCCCTCCCCCAAAAACCTTGATCTCCCCCCCGCGCCTCCTGTAAATTTAGGTTAAACCTAAAACAGGACGTACCCCATGCTCTCCGAATCTGTAGAAGACTACCTCAAGGCCATTTATACCCTCGGCCAACATGGCAATCCTGTTTCCACCTCCGCACTCGCTGAACGCCTCAACGTAGCCCCCGCTTCCATCACTCAAATGGTTAAAAAACTCGACCAGATGGAACCCAGCCTCATCCGATACAAGAAACACCACGGCGCTACCCTCACCAACCACGGTGAACGCGTCGCTGTCGAGATCATCCGCCACCACAGACTCATCGAACTCTTCCTGCAACAATCCCTCGGCATGGGCTGGGACGAAGTTGATGCTGAAGCGGAAAAACTTGAACACGTCGTTTCTGAGGCCCTCATGGATCGCATCGCCGATGTACTCGGCGATCCAAAATTCGACCCCCACGGCGCACCCATCCCCCCCAAAGGTGGACGCATGCCCGTCGTCGAAGGACTCTGCCCACTCACCGCCATGAACACAGACGAAAGCGGTACGGTGCGACGGGTCTCCGACTCCGACCCCGAAGTCCTGCGCTACCTCGGCGAACTTGGGGTAGTCCCCGGCACATCCCTAAAAGTCATTGAACGTGCCCCCTTCGACGGCCCCATACACATCCAGCTTGAAACCACCACCCACGCACTCGGCCCCAACGTCGCCGCACGTGTGCTGATGGAAAAAGACTAACACCATGGCTGGTCAAATCATCTTCGGTACCAACGCCCTGCGTGAAGCGCTTATAGCAGGCCAACAAATAAACCGGGTCTATATCGCCAAGGAATCCCGTGCCCACGGTGTTAAAGGCATCCTGGACCAGATTCACGAACAGCGCATCCCCTGCGACACCGTGCCCCAGGCCAAACTCAATACCCTTACCGGAACACAAGAGCACCAGGGCATCGCCGCGACCATCAGCCCCATCCAATATCATGACCTCAACACCTTCCTCGAAAACTGTGCGGAACACACCAACCTGCTCATCCTCGATCAGGTACACAATCCCAAAAATATCGGCATGCTCATCCGCGCTGCACTCGGTGCAGGCGTAAACGGGATAGTGCTTCCCGAACGCGGTGGCGCACTCATCGACGATGACATCATCCGCGCCAGTGCGGGTACCGCCCTGCGCATGCCCATCATCACCTGCAAAAATCTCGCCCAAAGCTTACGCACCCTCCGCGACCAGAACTTCTGGATCTACGCTCTAGATGCAAACGGAAAACAAAGCATCTTCAACATGGACTGGCCCCAACGCTGCGCACTCATCCTGGGCAACGAGACCAAAGGCATCCGCCCCGGCATCCTCAAACAATGCGATGACACCCTCAGCATCCCCCTGCACAACGACCTCGAAAGCCTCAACGTTGCCATAGCAGGATCCATTGCCCTCTTCCAACTCAGTCAGCGGAAGCCACAGGCATAAAAAAAACGCGGAAAGCAATCAAGCTCTCCGCGCCAAATAGTTTATAAACTAGTAACGATCACGACCACCACCGCCACCAGAATTACGCGGCTCACGGGGACGCGCTTCATTTACGGTCAGGTTACGACCATCTGCTTCTGTGCCATTCAATGCCTCAATTGCAGCCTTCCCCTCACTATCATTCGACATTTCTACAAAACCAAAACCACGAGAACGCCCCGTTTCCCGATCCGATACCACGTGAGCCGAATCGACTGCACCATGTGTTTCAAACAAGGCGCGCAACCCCTCCGCATCCATCTGATAGCTCAAATTACCAACAAAGATATTCATTACCAATCTTTCATTCGCCTAAAAAATCGCATATTCGTTCCACCAGGATGGCGAGCCTGAATGAACCCTGTGTCGCGCACATCAAGCGACATCACATGCAAGGAACACCTAGCGTACTACAGATACTATTTTTGATCAAGTATGAACTACCCAAAATGACGGCGGAAATAAGCCCCGTTATCAAGACATTTCAAATCCACACGAACAAATTTCTCCAACTCCTGCTCTGAAATAACCTCTTCCTGCCCATCTTCAACACAATCCGCCCCCGCCTCCTCCTGATTTCTTCCCCCGAAATGCGTACTTATTCCGCTGATATCACCAGGTCGCAATGGCAAGCCCCCGGCCACCTCCAAAAACTCACCTATCACCTGCGCCAGATGTTCCTTTCGCTCCGTCAACGTACCTGATTCCAGAACACGGCGATCCAGTGCAATGGTTTGTGAACGAAACAAAACAACCAGCTCATGACATGCAGGACATGGGAGGACTGCGATTACATCACGAGGAACCCGCGACTTAAAATGACCTGTAGACTGACAATGGGGACACGTTAAAGAATGCATGCAACAACTTTCCGGTACGCCTTTTGTATACGCCCTAATTCTAGGACAAACACAAAAGCACTGTCAAATAAACGTTAAAGTTGTTTCAACCCCCTCACCTGTGCAAAATAAGTGCTTACTTTTCAATCAGGTACAAGATCATCATGCAAGAAAAAAGAATCACACTGCGCCGTGAGTCCGACCGGCGACTTTGGGCTGAAGTTCAAGAACGGCGCAATGCACAATCCGGTAAAAGTGCGGATAAAGAAACACGCAGCCAGCGGCGCCGTGCTATTCGCAGAAACTGTTCTGTGCGTATCGCTATTTGCTTCGAACAGCAATCGGGAAATTCAGATACCTGGCATGCACACGAATACAACATCAAGGGAAAACTCCTCGACCTCAGCGAAGAAGGCACCTCCTTATTTACAGCGCAGCAACTCGACATAGCACAAAAACTCAGCATCCAGATTGTTATCGACAAAAAAACCCCTATTGCAGCATTGGCCCAGGTCCGCTGGTCCAAGTCCATACCTGAAAAAGGCGGCTTTGCCTCCGGCGTAAAGTTTCATGATGTTAAAAGTAATGACAAAAAACAGCTCAATAAATTCCTGAAACAAATGGACGCTACCGTAGGACTCTAAAATTATGGTTGAACTTCGCAACATATTTGTCATCACCATGTGGTCAGGGGGTAAACCTGCAAAAAAATGGCACGCATACCAGGAACCCGATGTCCTCCCCAACGGGAATGGTGTTGCATTCCAGGCCGTTGATACCCGCCTCAAGGTTTGTGTTATTGGAAACATCTCTGTAGAACAATTCGAATCGGGTCGTGAAGAGTTCGATGAAGCGGTCAGGCAAGCCCCCACCAATGCCCGCTATGAAGACGCTACCAAGAAACAAAAGAAACCCGGCAAAAACCTGCCCGACCAGGACAGCCCCCTTTTTTAATTCCCCTAAAGCATACGACATGCACGGGCAGAACCGTACAGGGCTAACAAGCCAAATCGTCCACGCACAGCACAATACACGGGCACCTCTTTTCCACGATAGCGGCTCTTGTGAAAACTTAAGCCACTGAAATGGTAAATCGGATTGCCCCACCGATTGAGCAAGCGGAAGAGCTGATACACGGGCCACGAACCCATACCATCCAATGCAGCCTGCGACGCTATCTTGTAAAAAGGGCTTACCCCCAGACTTAAACGTTCCATCCCTTCCGCGCGAAACTGCGCCATGGCCTGCAAGATAATATAATCCACTGTTCCCTCCGGCACCACATGCCTATGGCGTAACACTGTCACACCATAGCCCACGCACTGTCCAGCCGCCATCATGGGATCCATAATCACAAAGCCCACCACCGTACCCGCAATACGCCCGGTAAATATTCTCACCCCCGGCTCTACATCCAGAACAAAAGGCCGCGCCAAAAACTCAAGCTCATGGCCCCACCACGACTTCAACGGCAACCACTCATCCGAAACAGGCTTTAACATGCTCCGCAATGCCACACTATCCACTTCTTCCCGCACTTCCACACCACCCGCCACAGCACGATTTCTATAATGGCGCACATCCCCCTTGCTCCGTCCCCGCAACGAATATGTCGCTATATCAATCTCATTCTCCATCCCCACCGGCGTCGCCCTATAACCGTAGCCCCGTAACATTTCCACGACCGGACGCTGCACCTGCATGAATAACGCATTGGGATACACCCCCAAAAATGCGCCTAACAATGCTTCCCGTTCCGACTTCGGACCCACCGGATCACCCAACACGGTACATTGCCCGAGACACCTTCGGAAAGCGATACACCCCAGTGAGGCTGATCCAAAATACTGCATACCCGGCTGCAACAGAGAAAACGCCAAAGAATGCCCACCATGCATCAAAACCAATGCACGTGCTTCTTCAAACGTCATCATTCCAGCCAAAGTCGATTCCTCCATCAATTTTTACAGAAGCAATATGGACCTGCAGGCCCGCCAAAGAGACTTCATTATTGCATTGATACTGTTGCTATCCTATAGCAAAGCTGCGCATTCGGCCTATAAAAACAGAAACCCCTCGCAGCCAACAAGCTACAAGGGGTAAATCAAACTAATGGTGCCGGAGAGAAGACTTGAACTTCCACGGGGTCGCCCCCACACGGACCTGAACCGTGCGTGTCTACCAATTCCACCACTCCGGCAAAGAGGCGACATTCTACCCAACGCAGCCCGGTCAAGTCAATTTAGCGACCGTCACCGCGCCCACCAGGGCCACCGCGTCCACCACCAGAACCGCCACCAAACATACGCCCACCCCAGAAAAAAGGACTCTCCATCGCCTCCTGCATCGCACCCGCCAACTGCCGTTGTTCTCTGGGTTTTGTAACGCCATATTCACTGGCGACCTGCGATAATATATGTTTTTGCTGCTCTTTGATCAGGCGCTGCATGGTATCCCCATTCTCACGCATGGCCTCACGAATCGTTTCCTCTTCTGCTTCCGTAGTTGCCTCGCCCATCTGTTGACGCAAATCCTGCATGGCACCCAAATAGTCCTGCATGGCCAACAGGCGCTCTTGCTCCACCGGGTCCGCTGAATTGGCTACTGCATCTTTAAAAAATGACTCTGTACGTGTCCTGAATTCATTACCCCACTCCTCACGTCGTTGCGCCCACTCCGCACGTCGCTCTGTCATTTCCCGCAACGCAGCATCCTCTATCTCCTCCCCCAACTGCTCCATAATACTTTCCTGCGCAACCGATGCCTGCTGTGGTGCTGATTCCGCCTCCGACAACACAGACTCCAGCTCCAATTTGGTTGAAGCAAGCTCCGCCTCCAGCGTCTCATGCGCTGCACGCAACTGAATCAACTCATCATTCATCGCACCGTCCATGCTATCGCCCGACGATAAATCTGAATGTACGTCTTTTACAGAAACACTCCCCATATCCTGATTGCCCAGCAGCACCATGCCCAATACCCCCACCACAATACCCACTACAGTTGCTACAACAATTCCAATCTTCATGACAGCACCTCATGTTTTAATAACACATCAGAGATCAGTCTATACCTCATCCTGCTATACCTTCAACAC
>CALAXS010000195.1 GCA_937895305.1 uncultured bacterium | reverse complement strand
TTTGGCCCGCTGTTTTCGTTGTGCTGGCGCAGGGTTTGTCCAATTCCTTGGGCCTGTGCTATTCTTTGGGATTGTTTTTCAGGGCATTTCTCAACTTTCATGCGCAAAGCAATAACAGGTATATGTAATCCATGCTCAAACAAGTGATTTTTTTCGGTCTAATGCTGCTGTCTTTCGTGGCGTTTTGGGTGTTGTTATTAAATCCTGAACGTTTTGCTATACCAGCACATGATTTTGAAAATCTTAGTATGCTCTCCATCATGGCGCTAGCATCATTATTATTGGTCAATTTTGTCTTTATTGTAGCCGGGTTTAAGTTGATGCCTGGCCTTACGAAAAAAATGCTTTCTTTCGAAGTGAAGCTGATTTTTATTGGTGCTCTTTTCGTATTGTTATTCAAGCCGGAAGCCTATGGGTTGCCAGCAGATAAATTTGGTGGGCTTTCCCTTGAATCCTTAAAAGAACACCTAAAGAGCTTAAATGTCGGTACGGCCCTGTTTTGGCTCGGTTTCGCTGCCACGATTAAACTGGGTGGCATCATGGCGGGGGTGGTGCGGTGGCGTATTTTGCTGCGGGGGCAGGGGGTGCATATCCCCTTTTGGTACCTCACCAAGTGCTGGTTCTGGGGGCGGGCTATCGGTTTGTTTTTGCCGGGGACGTTGGGGTTGGACGGCTACCGCCTGGTAGAGTCTTCACGCTATACGGGCGAGGCGATTAAATGTACCACCGTAATTGTGGTGGAGAAGCTGACGGGGATTATCGCCTTGTTTGGTCTGGTATTCCTGACCATTCCGCTGGGCATGCGTCTCTTTGATTTTAATATGGTGGTGTTGGCGATAGTGTTGACCGTGCTGGGGGGCTTCATCAGTGTATCGCTCATACTCCTGTTGCAACCGCGTATTATTCAGGTGCTGGTGTCGGTGTTGCCCTTGCCTCAGGGTATCAAGACGAAGGTGAACAAGATTGGCGCGGCAGTAACGGCCTATGGCCATAATCGTATGGTCATGTTCAAAGCCCTCTTTTTTGGGCTGTGTGTACACCTCGCGATTTGCCTCATGTACTTCGGTACCGCAACGGCCATGCGTGCAGAGAACACCGGGCTGCTGGATATTTTCTTTGCCAGTCCACTGATTATCGTAGGGTCGGTGTTTGCCCCTACCGTAAGTGGCGCAGGGGTACGCGAGATTGTCATGACCACGGTACTGGGTGGACAGGCAGGCGAAGAGACCGCTTTTCTCTTCGGGCACCTCGGCCTGTGGTTCGGTGAAATCGTGCCCTTCCTGTTGAGCTTGCCGTTGTTGCTGCTTACGGCGCGTCCCAATCGCGATGAGCTGATGCATGATATTGCGGAAGTTCGTTCGGCGGCATCCCATGCGGACGCGGATGATATGCATCTAAGCCCGGAAGAAGTAAAGGGCTACCAGACCAAGGTTTTCGGTGTGGTCTTTGGCGGGATTGTGGCGGGTGCGTTGGCTGGGGCTGTGATTGGCATCCTGGAGGCGCAATGGATCGTGTCGAGCTTGAGTGGCTTGCGCGAGGTAGGCATCTTCGGTTGGGGCGCGGTGGCCTATGCTTTCATTTATGCTTGCGTCGGGCTGGGTGTATCCGGGGTGCTCCTCTTCTTTTATCTACTGCTCGACAAGTTTCCCGACTGGAAAATCAGTTTCGCGCTCAGTTACCTCGGTGCTTTCACCGCAGGGGGCATGATTATCGGTATGTTCCGTTTGAAGCGGGATGTGCTGGACGGTATGAATCCGGGTGCAGGGGACATGATTCAGCTTTTGACCTATGTGGTGGGCGCAGGACTCATTGGCATGGTGGTCTTCACCATTGGCTCAATCCTGCTGGGCATGCTCGCCGGAAAACGTCCCCTGGGCTATGTGGGTGGTGCGGTTGCTGGTTGGGTGGTTGTTTTTGTGGTGGCCCAGGGCTTTGCTGTGATGAATACACCGGAATCCGCCGGGGCCAGCTTCAGTCCTGCAGCAGAGACCAAAGGCCCCAACATTTTTCTAATTGCTATTGATACCTTACGGGCCGACTACATCCCCGTGTTTAATCCGAAGGCTGTGGCGAAGACGCCTAGCTTTGAAGCCTTCGCAAGCGATGCCATTGCCTATACCAAGGGTACATCTCAGGCGTCGTGGACCAAGGCCTCTTTCGGGAGTATTTTCTCAGGCATGTACCCTGAGTGTCACACTGCCACCAGTAAAGTGTCGAGTCTGCCACAGGGTGTTGAGACTTTTCCTGAGCTGCTTCAGGCGGGGGGCTATTACACCCAGGGCTATTCCAACAATCCGAACATCACGAGCATCTTTGGCTATAACCAGGGCTTCGTGGAATATGTGGACCTGAAACCGTCGCTTCTTTTTGGTGCAAGTGATTCGGCATCCAAGCTATCCATGTACGAAGTGCTTCGTCTCATCCGTGAGAAAATCGGTGCCAGGGTAGGGATGAAAATTCGCATCAGTGAATACTATCAACAAGCGGCATCGGTGAAAGCGACCATGTTCGATTGGCTCGACAGCGGGCAGGTACCGGAGGGTACACCCTTCTTCCTGTTTACCCATTTCATGGATCCTCATGACCCCTATAGTGCGCCGGAGTCGAAAGATGGGGGCTATGGTCGCAAGCGCATGGGGGATGACCCCGACCCTGAAGAGTGGCGTACGACCTTCCAGGAAGCGTATATCGGCGAGATTGAGTACCTCGACGGCGAGTTGGGCAAGTTCTTTCAGGGCCTGAAGGACCGGGGCCTCTATGACGATGCGGTCATCATTCTGACGGCAGACCATGGCGAGGAATTCTGTGAGCATGGCGGCTGGTGGCATGGACAGACCTTGTACAACGAGCAGACCCATGTGCCACTCATGGTGAAGTTGCCGGGCAATCAACGTGCAGGTGAAACCAATAGCCATCTCGCGCGGAATCTGGACATTGGCCCGACGGCACTCCACTTTGCAGGGCTGGCGCAGGGCGACATGATGCAGGGGCAGTCGCTCTTTAATGCGGATTTGTCGGACACGAACAGCAGCATCGCCTTTGCCTATTCCGAGAATAATTTTGAGGGCATCGTCTTGCAGGCGGTACAGAACGCACAGGGCATGAAGATTATCCGTGCCAACGAAGGCAACAAGCGTAACCTGAAAACGTTGGAAGGTTATGATCTGAACATCGACCCGCTGGAGCAGAATGACTGGTCTGAAGATGCGGGGCACAGTGCCTTTGTAACACAGCTCAACGGCGCCATTGACCAGTATCTTACGATTTGTGAGGAAGGTGCGGTAGAACCTGCGGCACCCACAGAGATGTCGGAAGAGCTTCAGAATCAACTGGAGTCACTGGGCTACCTGGGCGATGACCTGGGTTTATAGTTATACCCAGTTGGCGGCAATGTTTGCTATAAACGCAATCCTCGTTCCCAAGCTCCAGCTTGGGAATGCATACTCAGGGGCTCCAGCCCCGGATGCATTCTGGCAACGACTTTACCCCACCTGTCATTGCGAGGAGGCTCCGCCGACGCGGCAATCTAGCTTGGTCCAGATGATTGAACAGTCGTAGCGATTACTTTAATTCACCTGTCATTCCCAACTGGATTGGGCTATTGCAGGCCGAGCTTCGGCCCCCTAACGTTATCTTAACTTACAGTCGGAGTACACACCTGTTGTTGCCACCTTAATCTCTGGACTTTGCAGGTCTTAGATCCAGCTTGCAGCAACATCCGCAGCGAGGGCTTCCAGCTTTGCTGCGGCGTGTGCCATGAGTTCCGCCCTGTCCGCTCCATCACTGTCCAGGCTATGAATATCCACGATACCCCGGGTGTACAGCACTTCATAGCCTTCGCCCAGCGTACCGCACAGAGCAATGGTGGGTGTACCGCTCGTCTGCGCCATGCGCCCCACATTCCCCACCACTTTCCCCTGGACGCTTTGTCCGTCCATACGGCCTTCGCCTGTAATTACAAGGTCGGCCCAGTCGATTTTCGGGGCCAGGCGGGTCATCCCGGCGACCAGCGCAAAGCCGGAATTGAGAGTCGCGCCACAGAAGGCCATGAGGCCGGCACCCAAACCGCCTGCTGCACCCGCCCCTGGGATGTGGGCGATGTCCAGGTCGAGATCGCGCTGGAGGCAAATAGCCAACTGTTGCAGGGCCTGATCCAGCAGGTCCATGTCTTCTGGGCGTAAACCCTTTTGCGGGCCATAGACTGCGGTTGCCCCCTGTGGTCCACAGAGGGGGTTCTCTACATCACAGGCACCCCGGAAGGTGCAGAGGTCGAGGCGCGGGTCGCGCAGGGTTGCATCAATATGCGCAAGATTAATTAACGCGGCACCCCCCAGGGGTAGGGCATCCCCATTTGCATCGAGGAATTCATAGCCCAGGGCCTGGGCCATGCCTGCGCCACCATCGTTGGTGGCACTCCCGCCCAGGGTCACAATGATATCCCGGGCACCGTGATCGAGGGCAGCGCGAACAAGTTCGCCTGTGCCGAAGGTGGTCGTGGTGCAGGGGTCACGTTGTTCAGGGTCAAGCAATTCGAGGCCGGAGGCCTGGGCCATCTCGATGAGGGCCGTGTTGCCTTTGTTGAGCAAGCCCCACTGTGCTTCCACTGGCTGATTGTGCGGGCCTGTCACGGTGCTGTGTTGCAGAGTGCCCTGCGTAGCTTGGAGCAGGGTGTCCAGGGTACCTTCACCACCATCGGCCAGGGGGAGGCATTGTATCGTATCGTCGGGTCGACTCCGGGACCAGCCTGTAGCAATGGCCTGTGCGACTGCGACCGCGCTGAGGGATTCCTTGAAACTATCGGGGGCGACGAGGACCTTCATGACGGGGCCTAGCCCTCCATGGCTTTAAAAACCTGGATGTTGTAGAAGTTGGGATTAGAGAAATCGCCGTATTCGTCCATGTGCTCGATGAGACTGTCCACCATTTCGGTGATACCGTATTTGGGCGCGAAGCCGAGGCAGGTTTTGGCTT
Organism: uncultured bacterium; assembly: GCA_937895305.1. GTDB lineage: Bacteria > Hydrogenedentota > Hydrogenedentia > Hydrogenedentales > JAEUWI01 > CALAXS01. Next base: position 933 of record CALAXS010000195.1, on the reverse strand, counting down.
TTTCGCAGGTGACCTTGTAGTTGCGATAGTCCTGGATGTTTTTGATTTCGATTTGGACATGCTTGCCGAGACGTTGTTCTACTTCATCTTTCACGAGGTCTGCGACTTGCCCTACCGTGAAATTATCCTTCGCCACGTTAAACACCCCGTTGATGCCATAGTCCGCCTGAACTGCACGGAGAAATGCAGTCGCGGTATCGCGTACGTCCAGAAGGGGGCGCCAGATAGCGGGATTGTTTACCGTTATTTTACCCTCGGTCACCGCAGACTTGAACATGGTGTTGACGATGAGGTCGAAACGGGTGCGCGGGCTGTACCCGTTGATGGTGCCCTGTCGCAATGCAATGGTGGAGTACGCGTCATCCTGCAATTGCAGGACTCCGCGCTCGCCTTCGAGTTTGGAAATACCGTAGGGATAGCCACAGGTCACCGGGGCTTCTTCATCATAGAGTTCGTTGACGGTGTAGCCATAGACCGAGCAGGAGGACGCATAGATGAAGCGTTTCACCCCGGCCTGTTTGGCAGTATAGGCCAGGTAAGAGGGTAGTGCGCCGTTCTGGATAAAGTTCTTTGCGGGACTGAATTCGGCCATGGGGTCATTGGAGAGGCCGGCGAGGAAGATGACCTGATCGTATACCGCGAGATCATCTTCGGTCATATCAAAAAGCTCTTTTTCGACGATGGAGGTGTCTTTTGGCAAGTTGTTACCAAACCAGAGCTGGTCCACCACATCCACGTCATAACCATGTTCCTGAAGCATGGGGATGAGGACGGAGCCAATGTATCCGGCACCGCCGGCAACCATAATTTTCATGTGAATACCTTTTTATACTTCCGGGTATCGCACGGGATGGGATGTGCGCCCAAGAGGTACTATCCTACCGGAGGTGGTGGGAGGGTTCAATAATTTACCCGAATTTACTCGATAGGTGT
>CALAXS010000194.1 GCA_937895305.1 uncultured bacterium | reverse complement strand
CCTTGTCCTGGGGTATGGCATGATGCTCATGCTGGTCTATGGATTTATCTATAGTCAGGACACCATTGCGGACAGGGTGGGTGCGGGTGATCAGGCCATTAATTTTGTGCTTGGATTTATCATCGGCATGTTCGCATTTGGCATTGTGGGGATGTACACCCAGGGGCTACAGGGCATGGCGAGTACGGGGATTCTGGAGCAGTTGTGTATGAGTCCCTATGGATTGATTACCAACTTCATGGCACGTACTGTGGTGGGTGCTATTTCCATGATCTTCTCGTCCAGCATTCTGGTTTGGGCCATCGCCACGACGGTAGGGGGCGAACTCCATTTTTCACTGGTACCTGTATTGGTCTTGCTGGCATTGACCTTCCTGAATCTGTTGGGCTTTGGGCTCATGGTTGGCGGATTGGTGCTGGTCTTTAAACAGGTGGGGCAAGTGGCCATGATTCTGCGTATGGTCCTTTTCGGACTGGCGATCTTTGCTCGGGAAGAGGTTTTGGAAAAGAGCAACATCGTATTGGCCGGGCTCTTGCATCTCCTGCCCATTACGGATGGCGCCATCTGCATTAAATATGTTTTGCTCAAGGGACAGATGCAGGGCGAAGAACTTGTTCCGGTATATTTTCACCCGTCCTTCTTCTTTCTTGTGCTGAATTGTTTTATCTGGATCGTGGCCGGGGTGGCCTGCTTCAAGTATATGGAAAACTACAGCCGCTATAAGGGCACACTGGGAACCTACTAATGGCATTTGGGCAATTGCACCGCTTTGAACGGGACGGAAAACATTTTGTCATCGATCCCGAGACGTGCTTTTGCTTCGAGTGCGATGCCCTTTCCCGTGAAGTGCTGGCCCGGTATCCAGCAGAGCCGACCAATGCGATTGTCCATGCGCTGAAAGAGGCCCATGACCCGAAGGAGGTGGAGGAGGTCATCAGCGAACTGGAATGGTTGCGCGCCACCAAGTCTATTCTGCCCAAGCCGGACATGAAGGCCCAGCTGGAGGTGTACACAGCGACGGTATCACTGGACACGGTGACGGTACAGTTGGCGCATGAGGGAGAGGCGGTGGTGCGGGCTGCGACGCAGATGCTGGTGGGGCGTTCCGCCCAGGGTGCGAAGCTTCGTTTGTCCATACGATTTACGGATGTAACCTTGTTGTCGCTGGCGGGAGAGCTGGGTACGTATGCGCGCAATGCAGCGACCCTGGCAGGGAAAGAATTGACCGTCGTGTTGTGTCATGAGGCGGTGGAATTACATCGGAGTCCAAAGGAATTGACGGGTCAGGGACTTGCCCTGTCTGTAGCAGTGCCCCATGACGTCGCGCTGGACACGGTGGTCCAGGCCGTAGCGAAAACGGGCTTCACCCGAGTACCCAAGCTGATAAAGGCATTGCAGGATTTTGAGGGTAAGGTAGAGCTTCGGGCGCGGCTATGTCCTCAGGTTGCGACCATGGTGGATGCGGTGCAGGCACTCCATGGCTTGTCTATTCCGGTGATTAGTCTGGATTTTGATGGCGTAGTGCAGGGCCTGGGTACGGATGATATTGGTTCCGCTTATGATGCCCTTCGTATGGTGAAGGCCTGGTATGCGGAACGTCTGAAGGCCCATGCTTACTTTAAGCTGGACCCTATCACCAGCCTTTTTAACCGCATTTATAGTGGTACGCCTGAGCGGCGAATGGAACGGGCGGGGACGGCGTTGTTGCATGTGGCCCGTGGAGGCAAAATATATCCGTCCACCGCATTTCAGGGGGACGATGCATTTTGCCTGGGGTCGGTACTGGAGGGTACCTTCAATAGCGAGGCGCAGCAGCCGTTTAATGACCTGGGTACCCTCACGACCGGGCCGTGCATGAAGTGCTGGGCGCGGGGTTTGTGTGGCGGTGGGTCGGCAGCGGTGCACCATAGCCGCACCGGGTCCATACGCAAGCCCGATGAATCTTGGTGCGACGCACAGCGTACCGCTATGGAAGAGGCGGTGGTGGCCTTCAATGTCTTATCCACTGCCGGGGTGAATTTTACGCGCGTTTATGCTGCACTGGGGAAGACCGGGCGCATCTCCTTCTTCCAGATGGCCAAGGCCGCCATGACCATGCATTTGGGCCTGCGCCCTATCGAAGAGGACGATGCGGAACAACTCACGAAATGGCAAAACTGGTCTGAGGCCGCCTACTTCACTTACAACGAGAGTGGCCTCATGCTCTCCACCAAATATGACCGCGAGATGGACTCCCTCCATCCGCTGGGACTGTTCCAGGAATTTGTTATGCTGCGTCGTGATGGAAGTCCTATCGGCCTGTTGAAATTTCAGGTGGATAAATTGCCGGGTGCCGCCACGATGTGGGTCTACCTCAAGGACCCTGCGGACTACGCCGAGGCGAAGCTGCGGAACTCCTTCAAGCAAGTCCTCAAAGAAGCGGGTGGACAGCAAGAACTCAAACAACTCATGGTGCCCGTAGGTCCGAAAGACGATGGCCTCGCGGATTTCCTGATGGCTGTGGGATTTGTGCGTAGCGGTAAACTGCGCGAAGCGTTGTACCTCCACGGGACCTATCATGGGGTGGATGTGTATAGGTTGGGGTTGTAGCGCGGTAGAAGGGAATTGGCATGGCATACACACTACACATAGAACGGCAAAGACCGATTTCTGCACAGGATATAAGAGATGCAGTGGGCATCATACCGAATCTGAGGATGAATACAGGCGACAGCACAGGTATAAATCCCGATACAGGTGAAGAAATCAGGATACCCATAGGAGAGGGTGGGGTTTCAGTATTATTTAAAACAGGGGGCTTCCTGGGCTTTGGTGTAAAGGAATCGTGGCACCATGTTTTTTATTTATCGCAAGGAAGCATCAAGTTTAATGCCAGCCAGGACCTGGAAGATCCCAATAATCCTGCTCGTATTGCAGCATCAGAATTGGCAGTAGCGTTGGAAGCGCGAATTAGAGGTGACGAAGGTGAACAGTATAACTGGTAATTGATGTAGCGTCTTTTCGTTCCGACTTGAATGATTATTCATTACGCAGAGATTCCAGCCTGCGCAGACATGACGATAAGGTGTATGCATTCCCACGCAGAGCATGGGAACGAGAAAGTACAGTCAGTCCTTACACGCGCTCTTCAGTCGCGATTCGATCAGCCACCCACATCTTGAGGAGGGATTGCCGTGTAATTCCTAATCTTCTGGATTCGTGGTCCAAAGACTGTACCATCCATAAAGGAAAATCCACATTAACCCTTTTTGATGTATAGTTCGGACGAGTCGTATTGCTTAAGTCAAAGTTCTCCAGAACATCCTCATTGTTATCAAACTTTTTATCTAACTCATTTGCTTTCATAAATTTCGGCCTCCTTTTCTCGCGAACGTCGTACAGAAATTATTCTGATTGCTATGGTTGTCTTAAATTGGTTTGCAACTGCTCAATTAACTCAACAAAGCACGTCATTGCGAGGAGGCCCCGCCGACACGGCAATCTCTTGGTCCAGACGTTTGGGTATTTCTAGCATATCCTTTTACAC
>CALAXS010000193.1 GCA_937895305.1 uncultured bacterium | reverse complement strand
CAACGATTCACTCTATAAACAAAGGCCCATAACATTTCATGGAAACATGAAAACATCGTAACATTTCAAACTGGGGATGCATGAGGTTGGGAGGGCAGGATTGGACAGTAAACGTCGCAACATTCTATAACGCACTTGACTTTGCACTGGGGTAGAGGTTTTCATGGAGGGCCTATCAATTTTAAGGAGGAGTTATGAACGTATACAGATTACTCGGGCTTGCTGTACTTTGGGTTGGTGTTTCCATGAGTTGGGGCGAGGCCATTGATGCGAAGGTGGATACAGAACAAAAACCGTGGACCCATCTGAATGCCTTGAACAATCCGGATGAATTTCAATTTGCCATTGTTACGGATCGTACCGGGGGACATCGCCCGGGTATTTTTATGGATGGTGTGCGCAGGTTAAATCTGATGCAACCTGAGTTTGTCATGAGCGTGGGTGATCTGATTGAAGGGTATACCGAAAACCAGGAAGTACTGGACAAGGAGTGGGTGGAATTCAATGGCTTCGTGGAGCAGTTGGAGATGCCGTTTTTTTATCTGCCGGGGAACCATGATATTTCGAACGACTACATGACGAAAGATTGGGAACGCCGCTTCGGACCGACCTACTATCATTTTATCTATCGCGATGTGTTGTTTCTTTGTCTGAACAGTGAAGATCCACCGGACACACAAATGGGTGATGAACAGGTGGCGTACATCGAGAAGGTGTTGGCGGACAATACTGACGTGCGCTGGACCATGGTATTCCTCCACAAGCCGTTGTGGGTGTATCCGGACAAAAAGAATTGGAAGAAGGTGGAGGAATTGTTGGAGGACCGGAAGCATAATGTCTTCGCAGGACATACGCACAATTACATGCGTTATGAACGAAATGATTCGGAATATATTGTGCTGGCCACATTGGGCGGGGGTAGTGGTTTACGGGGGCCGAGCTTTGGGGAGTTTGACCATTTCATGTGGGTCACTATGACGGAGGAGGGGCCGCGTATTGCTAACCTCTTGCTGGATGGGATTTGGGACACCCAGGTGCGGACACCACAGCAAAGTGCACTGGTGCGTGCTACATTGAATGGCAGTGTGGTGCGTACAGACCCGATTGTGGACGATAGTGCGATGTTCACTGAAGCACAGACTAAACTGCGCTTGACGAATGACGCGGATGTACCTGCGGTGGTGGAAGTCTATCTGCAGAATACCGATCAACTTGGCGTGTCGAAAACGTCGGTGAAAAAGAAGCTCGCCCCGAACAGTGTGGAACTGGTGGACTTAACTTTAACAGCGGTCGCACCACTGGATTCCAAAGACATAGCACCGTTGCCCGTTCGTTGGAAGGTGGTTTATGATCTGGAGGAAAGCATCGCACCGTTGACGATTGAGGGGGAACACCGCATAGGGATTCGCAATCAGTGGCCCATGGTGCAGCCCCCGACAGCATTGGCGATGGATGGTGATGTAGGAGAGTGGGACTCGCTGATGGAAGTTGCAGGACCGGGCGCGGTGAATACGTATGAAGATGCGTGGTATGGGACCCAGGATGCGTCCCTGGCTTTTGCGGTCGCCCATGACACCGAATTCGTCTATGTGGCGCTTCGGGTCACCGATGATGAACAGGCCTCAAGCAATACGAACTATCGACGTACGGACAGTCTGGCCATCCGGCTGGATGCGCGCCCTGCGGATAAGCGGGGTCGAGGTAGTGATTTCAAGGATTGGCTCCTCCTGGCATTCAGTGGCGGACGTCGCGCTTCGGGGGAACTCTTTGAAGCGGAGCAATTGCCCGAGGGCATCGTTGTAAAAAATGCAACGACGGAAAATGGATACAGTGCCGAGATTGCAGTGCCCATGTCCTACATCGTGGCGCAAGGGGGTGGAGACTGGAAGGATATCCGGGTCAACGTGACGGTGCTGGATCATGACCAGGACGGTTATGCGGAAATCTGGTGGCAACCTGACTGGAACGCCGCCGACAGTTATGTTGGCCGTGGTGTATTTGCACGACCGTAGTACCCGGCTTCGTAATTGGCTTGGGGCAGGAAACCGGGGCCTGCATTATCCCCGGTGGATTTGTCTATGATAGTAATTCATCAGGGCCAAGCCAGATTGCCGCGTTGCTCACTACGTTCGCGCCCCAACAATGACAGGTGAGGTTGAGACTTTGTCTTACCCAAATCAGCGATGGGTATTAACAGATTGATTTATGCGAAAAGTATTCGATAACTATTTTTGACATGAAAAAGGCCCTACATTGCGTAGAACCTTACAAAATAACGACTTAGCGGACTAACCTTCGCCCAGTTCACCCAGAAATACGTCCCGTTTACCATCCACGACCAGAACCAACTGTTGTCCCTCGGTCGAAATCTTCAAGGCATTCATATCAAAATTATCCGGTAGCACCCGGATAGAATCGATGTTCTCCCGTGGAATGACCTGGGGTGTGGCCACTTTATCGATCTGGACCCCATTCGGTTGTTGACGCGCCAGCATAAGCCCCTTGGCCTCCAACACCACATAGACATCCGAAAACGCTGTCACCTTACCCACAAAGTTCATGGGCCGCTGCTCATGAAAATGTTTCTTCAGTTTGACCCGCACCATACGATCTTTCAGCATCGTAGTCCCTTTCACTTGTAACCCATTTACTACACGATTCAGTATACCATATTACCAGTAGCACTGGTTTGCTATAGGGAGGATTACGCCGCCAATTCCGCCCTGTCATTCCAGGTAGAGCAATCTCTACCCGATCATTCCGGGAACCACCCCTTTAAAAATTCTGCAGTGGTGCCTTTATAACGGGCCTCCGCCAGCACCTCTGTGCCCCGCTGATTGCCCCAGGAGTAGTTGATAATCAGTTCGCCCTTGTACTCACAGAAGTCGAAGTCCGAATTGTTCCGGTTCTCTGCCTGGGCCACATGTTTCCGCTGTTCCGCAGTCAGTTTCGGATTGGCAATCTTCTTGTCCTCATCCCCGTGGTGCAATACCGGGTTCAGCGGACTGGATTCCCAATGAATGAGGTCCTTCGACCGGACCACCCGCTGGTCATAGGCCCCCTTCACGCTCTCCAGGTAGAAATTGTAATAGTACCCGTCGAGATAGCGCAGGCAATGGGGCGCCGTGTAGCGGTCTTTCGAATACGTACATTCTGGCGCAGTGAGTGTCCACGTCTTCAGATCCTTCGACTTAGCAAACCGCGCGGTAAAACGATTCCCCGCTATTTCCTCCGGCTTGCCCACCTCAAACATAAGCACATAATGGTCCTCTGCGTAGCATAAGGACGTGTTGAACATGCCATAGCCCGGCAGGTCAAGGGCTGTGGCCTGGGTCCAGGTCTCCAGATCCCGCGAAGTGAATAGTTTCACACGCTCCCCGTCCCAGATGTCTACTGCGGTTACAATCGCCAGGCCCTCATGGACAAATGCACTCCCCAGATGAAAGCCCGCAGCAAAGCCAGGGGTAGCCACACCCGTCTCATGGTCTACAAAACGTGAATAGGAATCCCCGGTGGTATTCGCCTTATAGCCCTTGCGCACATACTCATATCGATAGACCCTGTCCTTGAACACCACGGGTGTCGTTTCCACCAGATCCAGATCGATGGTACCCAACTTCTCAATCACAGGCCGTTTCGGCACTACAGACTTCTCCGCAGCATGCCCGGCTCCCATGACACCCAGAATCGCCATAGCGCTTACCCGTCCAAATTCCCTGCGACCCAATGGGCCCTGGTCTGAATCCATGTTCATAATCTATATGCTCCTGCTTTGTGTTTCCCTCTCCACCATACACAATCCCCGGCACACCCCGTCAAGTCCTATCCCTCTCATGCATCCCCAGTTTTAGTCAATGGGACCAAGAGATAAGATGAGAAGGCTGT
>CALAXS010000192.1 GCA_937895305.1 uncultured bacterium | reverse complement strand
CTTGAGGAACGCATGATATGTCAGGACCCCGGCTATCGCGATATGTTGCAGCGGACCGAGGGGAACGTGCGGATTGTCACGATTGACATTAAGCTGAAGGAAGTGGGCCGGATCGAGATCAGTTTCAACCGCCCCACAACCAAAGAGGACTCCGACCTTATCGTGGGGTTCTACACTCAGGGGAAGGCTTCAACTCAGAGGGCTTTGGGCCTAATCCTCAGCCACCTGAAGGCCCTGGGTGAACCCGTAACAATCCGCGGGGCTAAGTGATCCTAGTCGATGACAGGGCCGGGTCCAAGGAAATCTTCCCCTTCATCAGTCCCCCCAAATCCCTGTGCCACCTCGAGTATGCCGATTTCGCCTTCGGGGGCAACGGACCCGAGGGCCAGGTCTCGGTTGGGGTGGAACGTAAGGGAATCCTCGACCTCATCCAATCAATGACCTCTGGCCGTCTCGTGGGACACCAGCTCATCGGTCTTAAGAAGGAGTATGATTTCGTGTACCTCCTGGTCGAGGGTATCTGGCGTCCTGACCGACGGACCGGGGTCCTGATGAAACCGAAGGGAAAGGGTTGGGGGGCTATCGCACAGGGGTCCCGCCGATTCATGGCGCGCGACATTTGGGCCTTTCTCCAGTCAGTCTCGATCCTCTGTGGGGTACAGGTGGCAATGACGTCTAACCAATGGGAGACGGGCCGCTGGCTGGATACGATTTACGGGTGGTGGTCGCGACCCTGGGCGAAACACAAGAGTCATCTCCAATGGCACAAGCCCCAAGAGTACGCAAGCCTCGCCAAACCCAATCTGGTGACCATGATCGCCGCTCAATTCGACGGCGTGGGCTGGGACAAGGCAAGGAAAATTGGGGCCGCGTTCGACCTTCAGGGGTTCCTGGGGGCTGGGGCCAAGGACCTGCAAGAGATTGAGGGGATAGGCCCCAAAATTGCTGAGTCAATTATTGAACAAAGGAGGAAAGCATGAGATTAGGCACAAAATCGCTGCTCTTCGGAGCACACCAATTTGTCATTCACCCCCTCTTCGTCTTCGTGACCTGGAGCAAGTTCTACCCGACGGATCTAAAGGGCAAACCGGGGCTATTGGGCCGCATCGTCGCCAGCATCATCCACGATTGGGGCTATTGGGGTTGCAAGACCATGGACGGACCTTGCGGCGATCAGCATTCAATCTGGGGGGCAAACGCCATGTACCGCTTGACTGGAAGCCATTGGTGGTATGAGGAACTCCTCTGCCACTCCCGATTCTTCAGCAAGCGAATGGGTCGAATCCCGTCAAACCTCTGCTGGGTAGACAAGTTGGCGACAGCAAATTACCCCTCCTGGCTCTGGGCCACCCTCGCGTGGTTGAGCGGCGAAGGTTACGAGTACCTGGAGAATCCCATGTACGAGATCCACGTTCCCGGCGAAACACGGACCTGGGTATCCTTGTGGAAGTTTCACCAACGACTCCGGGCTTGGACTCGGGCTACCCTAACCGACTACGGATGGGAGGTATAATGGCTGGCGTAAACCTAAACCCCGAGGCCCAAGGCCGCCGGGAAAAAGTGTACCAAATGGTAATCAAGAACTGCACCGAGTGTCCGTTCTGGCGCACGTGCAAGGCCAACAACCATCTGCAGGATGACTTCAAGTTCCCTGTAGGTTGCGAACTTCCAACTTGGAGAGGAGAGGGGAAATATGTCAGGTACAGAGATAAAGGATAACTGGTTCGTGGAGTTGGCCGTCGGGATTGTAGCGCGGGTCAACGCGGCAGGAATAAAGGGGGACAAATGAATTGCAAATCGTGCACCCTCGCAGCCCGCGGAATCCGCCCCTGTCCCGGAGAGTTTTACTCCACAACCGCCGTCCCTCACCCGAGGGTCATGGTCATTGCCGAGGCCCCCGGCTGGGAAGAGAACAAGTGGGGCCGTCCCCTTATCGGAGTGAGCGGGGAAGAAGCGAGGCATCACCTCGACCTCAACGGAATCAGCCGCCAGGGGGTATGGCTTGACAATATCTGCCGCTGCCAACCCGAGGGAAACCGAACCCCGACGGCCTCCGAGATCGAAGAGTGTACCACCCGCCACCTAATCCCCACCATCCACCGCCTTAAACCCAAATTCATAATCGCCATGGGGCGAACCGCTATCCGCTGGGTCCTCGGCCCAACCGACGTGGAACTCACCCACGGCATCCCAAGGCCAGCCAAGGTTGCGGGACACGATACAGTAGTCATCCCCACCTACCACCCCGCCGCCGGACTGCACTCACCAGAGACCATGATCCTTTTCCACACGGACATGGTTCTCGCGGGTAAAGTGGTGAAGGGTGAGATCCCCGCCACGCTCCCCGTAGACCAGTTTGAGAGTGAGGAGTCATATCACGTAATTGGCGACCATTCGACCTTCCCCCTTTCCCCCGATCATCTATCCCTCTACGCCGAGAATCAGGGAATGGTCCCTGGCAAACTGGTCGTGGCGGTGGACACAGAATGGGCGCGAGGCAAGATGTGGTGTCTTAGCCTCTCGATAGCCCCCGGAACAGCCTGGGTGATCATGGCGGACCAACAGGCCTCGCTCGGCCTCTTGCAGCAGCTCTTGGGGTCTCGAGACGTTATCACGGTCATCCACAACGCTCTTTACGATCTCCCGGTGCTCCGGGGAGCAGGGATCATCCCGCGAAACCCCGTGGACACTATGGTTATGGCGTATCTGCTGCAGAACGAACCCCAGGGACTCAAGCCTCTCGCGTTTCGCCACTGTGGAATGGAGATGCAGTCTTACTCCGAGATGGTTGGGGAAGCGACGAGGGAGAAGGCACTGGATTACTTGAATGTGGCTTCATCCCTGACCTATCCAGAACCGGAACCAATCCTGGAATGGAAGAAGGGAGAACCTTGTGTACGTCAGCCGCAGAACATAATGCGCAAGATCACCCGAATCCTTAAGGCTGTCGAGGAGAAGGACGCAGACCCGGCTGCAGCATGGAAGGCCGTAAAGGAAGGGAAAGAGGTCGTCGAGGAGTTCCTCGGTCCACTGCAGGACGGGGAGCTTTGCGATATAAGACGGAGTAAGGCAGTCCACTATTCTGCGCGTGATGCCGACGCCACGATCCGCGTCTACCCCCTACTTGCCTCGAGAATTACCTCACTTGAGTTGGACGGGACCCTCGCCCGCGACATGAGGGCTATGCCCATGGTCGTGGACATGATGGCGAACGGGATGCCCGTGGACCTCGAGGAGTTGGAGAAGCTTGGGGTGTACCTGCAGGACCGCATGGACCTGCTGCAGAGGAAAATCCAGATCAACGTGGGGCGTCACCTCCCCGGAGTCACGATCAACCCCAACTCAGCTCCGCAGATGTCGCGTCTCATCTACGACGAACTCAGGCTACAGGATCAGGGGGGAAACCATAGGGCGAAGAAAGGCGGGAAACAGTCCACGGCGGACGACATACTCAAGCGTTACCTTCCCCTGCACCCTGTGGTCCAGGACATTATCGATTGGCGCGGGTACGCGAAGCTGAAGTCGAGTTACGTTGATGCAATCCCGAAGCTCATCAGTCCCGACGGACGGATCAGGACCACTCTCCGTATGACGCGAGTAGCCACGGGACGCTTGTCGTCAAGCAAGCCCAACCTGATGGCCCAACCCACGCGCTCAGCCGAAGGGAGGATGGTCCGGGATTGTTACGTGGCCCCCGAGGGGTGCGTGCTACTCAGCGGCGATTACTCCCAGGTGGAGATGAGGGTCGCGGCCAGCGAGGCCAAGGACGAACGCATGCTCCAGATCTTCTGGGCTGGGGATGACATACACGCGATAACAGCGAGTGAGATGTTTGGGATACCGATCAGCCGAGTGGACGAGAAGAAGCACCGTTACCCCGCGAAACGTGTTGGGTTCGGGATTCTCAACCTTATCACGGCAGAGGGGCTGCACAGGGAGTTGGTCACAGGAGGTTCGACACTCCATAGTCTCGATGATTGCCGCCTAATGGTCAAGTCCTGGTTCGAAATCTACAGCGGGATTGCGGCGTATATGAAGTCCAACGGGGAACACGCCAAGCGACATGGCTACGTCCGGGATATGTGGGGCCGAATTCGCTACATTCCGGGGATCAAGTCGACCAATCGCTGGGGGCGGATAGAAGCTGAACGGCAAGCGGGGAACGCGCCAATCCAGATGGGGGCGCAGGGGGTCATTAAGGAAGGGATGGGCCGCTTGGTCCCAATCTACCGCGACCTGTCGGGCATCGGCCTGGGGGAACTCAAGCCCCTTATCCAGATTCATGACGACATAGTTTGGCAGGTAGGGGAAGACTTGCTCCCTCTGGCCAAGGACCAGATTAAGCGAGAACTCGAGGGGTCTGCCCCTCCTGGTTTCCTGGTTCCGCTTGAGGTAGACTTCAAGGAGGGGAAGAGGTGGGGATCGTTACGCAGCAAGCTTTAAGTCTCCTGATGGTTTATGTCACCCGGGTTCATTTATCTGCCCTCAACATTTTTGACATGCTGCGTTATCAGGGTTTTGTTTTCAGTTGAGGTAACAAGGTTAATCCCAACTGCTGAACTAAGGGAACCAATAATTACCGTTAAAATCACCACCAATTTCCAGAAAGTAGGTGAATCAAGTTTCCTTTCTGCTGACTTTGCACAGACCTCGTTTCTATGATCACATCGTATATCAATCTTATCTGCCAGATCTTTGACTGCCTTAGTATTGGCCGTCAAATTGGAACAAATAGAGTCAATTTTGGTGTGGAGCTTGATTAATAGATCATGGTCAGATGTCCTTTCAATGTGATCAGTGTACCTGCGCTGCTCAGTCATCTTAATACCTCATTAATTGTTTTTATTTCCTCATCGGCCACAATAGCCAAACAGTGTATAGAAAAATAACTGCTCCAGTACCATAAAGCGTAATGTCAAAGGATAGGCTTTTTGACAGATGACCATCAAATATTTTATACAGCAACACAGATCCGCTGATTAAAAAGACTATTAACCCTACGACAATTCTAATATGAAATCTAATAAAATTAACCATTCGCCACTCTCTTCTTCTCATCAAAATAGATATTCTCAGCATGACCTTCCACAACTTTCATCACGTTCATCATAACTGTCCTATCCCCAGGCGGTCTGCATATATACGGTGTATCGTGTAGTGTTGTTACATACCGACTCATATTATTAAGCACCCAAAGACTGTCTACGACCAGGACAGCATGGAAACCCCCACTTCCAGGTGCACAGGCATAGAATACTTTAAACCGCATTCTGCCTTCAGGTATACCAGCTTGATTAAGCCTGAGCCGATACATCATGGCGTAGTTAGTGCAAGAGCCTTCTCTGTAATCGTGTAGGAATCCTTTCTTTAAAGGTGGGATTGTCCATTCCTCAGTCAGCTTATATCGCATCTCAGAATTAACAGCGTGGA
>CALAXS010000191.1 GCA_937895305.1 uncultured bacterium | reverse complement strand
TCCATACCTGCATAGTTTGAGGTGAGGATAAAATCAGGCTTGAATTCGGCGAGGGTGGTGAAGAAGGTGGCGAGGTCTTCACGGGATAGACTGCCGACCATGGTGGAGGGCACGGTGGTTGCGATCCAGCCGAGGGATTCTGCTGCGCGTACCCAGCTTTTGTCGAAGAAGTATTGGGTCTCCAGGATGAGTACACGCGGTGCTGCTTTGAACTTGGGATAGTCGAGCATGGCGTGCAAACCGGGGGATACCTGTAAGCGCGGGCCGGTCATGGGATGTCTATCTCATAGACGACAAGGCGTTCGGGTTCAGACAGCCCGGGTATATAGGGCCATGCACCAAATAGATGGGAATAGAACCCTGCATTGGCCTCTTTGTTCATGAGGATACCCAGGGGTGTAGCAGGAAATTCGATGCATGTTTCTGCCTGGATGAGTTCTGTGGGTGGGGTCAGGAGGTTGGTGTTGTTCTTGGGCAGGATGAAAACATCGCCTGACTTGAGTTGAGACTGTTCCAGATCATAAGCCTCCCCCCCATATTGCTCCAGATAGTATTGGAAGCCCCAGTGACCGGAAAACCAGAGGGTGCCTTCTTTGATATATTTGGGCGCTTCCATCGCCATGTTATGTGCGTTCCATGCATGGAAATAATCCGCCTGCAAAGTAATTACACTCAGGACTGTGGATAGGAAAAGGATAGAATAGCATGCTATTTTTTTCGCCGTTTTGAGTGGTGAATTCCCGAGAAAAAGCACGACTGTACCTGGCACAAGCAAGGGTAGAAGAATACGTGCATTGATGAAATGGTTTATAAAAAGAACGAAGACCAGGGTGCCACCAATCCACAGGATGAGAAAATGGGTGTTCAGTGATTTTAGGGCTGCACTGCATTCCTTGATAAATTGCTTTGGATATATGAGGTTGATAATGGGGATTAGAAACATTGCCGGTGCAAGTACCAGCATGAACTGGAGCGTAATTCGGATTTTGGTGAGGAAGGTCTCCCCCGTACCATCATCGCCAATGAAGGATTCGGTATAGCCCAGGGTGTGGAGAAAATGACCCTGGCCGTAGAGGCGTATGCAGTGATATTCGTAGGCCAGGAGGGCAAGCAAGGGGAGAATGAGTAGCGGGATTGCTTTGAAGTTGCGTGTGGGCAGAAGGATGGCTGCTGCTGCGAGAAGAGGGATGAGACTGATGAGTGCAAAGTATTTACAGAGGAATGCGGGAATAATGAGTATTGCGCCGAGGAATAGCCAGCCATAGCTTTTGGTTTTGAGTCCATGAAGCCATGTGGCGATGCTGCACAGGAAAAAGGCAAGCATGGGAATGTCTGACATGAGGGTGGATGCGGAGACGAGGAAAGCGGGATTGAGGGTTGCGAGGAGGGCTGCAAGGCTGGCGTTGGGTGTGAAGTGCCGGGCAATGGTGTAGGCCATGGCACCACAGAGTGCTGCGGGAAGGAACATAAGAATGTGAAGAATGGATTCGGACCAGTCGGCAGGTGTGGTCCAGCCAAGGAGCGCTGCGATGGCAGCGAAGTAGTAGGAAAGGCCGGGTGGGTTTTGTTGGACTTCAAAGATGGGTGCTGCGCTGCGGTACCAGTTCACATCGAAGCCGTAGAAATCCAGAGGCGTCTGGAGAATGTGCTGTGCAGTCCAGATAAAGAGGGGGTCGTCGATGTGTATGGGTTTGGTGATAAAGGGCAGGAGACAGAGCACGGGCGCCAGTGCGCAGAGTACGAGCATGGGTAGTGAGAATGGGGGCTGTGCTTCATCTTTGGTCATGGGGAGCAGTATCTATGATGGGGAAGCGGAATGGCAAATTGGGGATGGGGAATTGTAACCACAAAGAACACAGAGGGCACTGAGGCCGTAGCACGGCTTGCAATAAGGGGGGAGTTGGTTGTGATTTTGGAGCGTTTGGTCCCGACTTGCGTTGGGAGGGTAAACGCGGAAGCCGAAGCACGTCCTGCGACAACCGTCTGCACGGGGAGGACAAGAGGGGCGATATATGTACTTGGTTAAATAACGGATTCGAAGGGGATGGGGTCGGTTTCGATTGCGGAGGTTTCGCGGTCGATGGAGGTTATTTTGTTGTTCTTGTCGACGTGAACAACCTTGGGGATCCAGGCTTTGGCTTCGGCTGCGTCCATCTGTGCGTAGGTGAGGGCGATGAGGAGGTCGCCGGGTTCACCGAGGCGTGCAGCAGCACCGTTGAGACAGCAGACACCACTCCCCCGCTCTCCTTCGATGATGTAGGTGGTGAAGCGTCCGCCTGTGTTGATGTTGAGCACGTTAATGGCTTCGTAGGGAATCATGTCGGCGGCTTCGATGAGATCGGGATCGAGGGTCAAGCTGCCTTTGTAGTGGAGGTCTGCCTGGGTCACCGTAACGCGGTGGATTTTGCTTTTGAACATATTGATGAACATGACTAGACCACTCCTGTAGTTAATGTTGCCGCGGGTACTTTCGCGGGGTCAAATTTAATGTTATCGATTAAGCGAGTTTCGCCGATTTTAGCGGCAACTGCAAGTACTATGGGTTTATCGATGGTGGTAACGGGTTCCATGGTAAGGGCATCGACGAGTTCGATGTAGTCGATGTGGACCCGGGCCATGCCGTTCTGTACGTGGTTGATGATGGCATCTACATTGCGTTCGCCGGACTGTAGCAGTTCCAGGGCGGTGAAGAGGGATTGTGAGAGGCAGAGACCTTGTTCCCGTTCGGCAGCATTGAGGTATCGGTTTCGGGAACTCATGGCGAGACCATCGTCTTCGCGGATGAGGGGGCATTCGACGATGTTTACACCGAGGTCTAGGTCGCGGGCCATGCGGGTAATGATGGCGCATTGTTGTGCGTCTTTTTGGCCGAAGTAGGCGTTGTGGGGCATTACGGCGCAGAAAAGTTTGGTAACGACAGTAGCAACACCGCGGAAGAAGTGGGGTCGTGTGCGACTGCAGAGGCCTTTGGAGAGGCCTTCCACTTCGAGATAGGTGGAATAGCCCTCCGGGTACATGGTGGCGGGTTTGGGCGCATAGATGGCGTCGATACCGATTTCCTGTGCCATGGCGAGGTCGGTTTCCCAGGTGCGTGGGTATTGGTCCAGGTCTTCGTGGGGGGCGAATTGTGTGGGATTGACGAAGATGGACAGGACGGTGATGTCATCCCGTTCGACGGCAATTTTCATAAGGCTGCCGTGCCCTTCGTGAAGTGCACCCATGGTGGGTACAAAACCAACACTTCTACCTGCGGCCCGTTGAGTGAGAGACCAGTCGCGCATGGATTCGGGTGTGTCAAAGATAATCATGAGTAGGTGTGCTCCTCTGCCGGGAAGGTACCGTTTTTAACTTCCGTTGCGTAATCATTGAAGGCCTGGGCCATGGATTCTTTTACATTTGCGAAGGACTTGCAAAAGCGGGTTTGGCCCCAGCCGAGAATATCGTGGAGTACCAGAACTTGACCGTCGCATTGGTCGCCTGCGCCTATCCCGATGGTGGGGATGTCGAGGCTTTGGGTGATTTCTGCTGCGAGATCCGGGGGCATACATTCGAGGACGATAGCGAAACAGCCGATTTCCTGAAGGCCCTTGGCTTCCTCCATGAGGCGTTTGCGGTCTTCTTCTTTGCGACCTTGTATGCGGTAGCCGCCAAATTTGTGTACGGATTGGGGCGTGAGGCCGATGTGTCCCATGACGGGGATGCCGGCGCGGAGGATCATTTCGATGGCGGGGCCGAATTGGGCTGCAGAGCCTTCGAGTTTGACGCAGTGGGCGCCGGCCTCGGCAACGAGTCGTCCAGCGTTGTGGAGTGCTTCTTCTGCAGTAATCTGATAGGAGAGGAAGGGCAGGTCTGCAACGACGAGTTTGGTGTTGATGGCTTTTGTAACCATTTTGGTGTGGTGAACCATGGTGTCCATGGTGACGCTGAGGGTGTCGCGTCCGCCCATAACAGCCATGCCCACGGAGTCACCGACAAGAATGGCGTCGATGGGGCTGGCTTCGATGAGTTGGGCGGTAGGAAAGTCGTAGGCGGTGAGCATGGCGATTTTTTCGCCGACCTGTTTACGTTCGCTAAATGTAATTGTCGTAACGGGTTTTGTCACCGTCTTGACTCCTGAAACGTGACGTAGCGCGTGAACACTATCCGTCCCGGTCCCTTAATTGGGCTCCAAGCAGAGCACTTCAGGTAGCTATAATCGGTTCCACATGGCCTTGGGCGTCGGGCGCGGCAGCCAGTTCTCGCACTGTTTTACCAGTGCCGGGGTCTATCCAATCCGAAGCGATTTCCGCCATGGGTTGCAACACGAAGTTGCGGTGGCGAAACTCCGGATGAGGTAGTTTCAGCCTTGGATGGTCGAGTACCGTATCTCCGTAGAGGATAAGGTCGATGTCGACTGTCCTTGGCCCCCATCGGGTGCCGGGCTCGCGTCCTAGAGATTGCTCAATGTCTTTGACTGCATTCAGAAGTTCAAGCGGACCGAGGTCCGTCTCAATCTCTACAGCCTGATTGACGAAGAGCGGTTGTTCCTCCAAGCCAACGGGTTCCGTTTCGTAACGTAGCGATACGGTATGGAGTGAAATATGTTCGTGGGCGTCCAGCGCGTTAAGCGCTTTATCCAGTTGGCGATGTTTGTCGCCCAGGTTACTGCCCAAACTCAACTGTACGCGCACAATTCACTTACCTTATGCCTTGTTACTATCTGGATTTTACCTGAAATCCGGAGTAAAAAACAACGTGAAAGTGCATATATTTTGAGGGGTTATCTACTGGACGGTAGGTAGTGGGGAATAGGAAATAATAGAACACGGATGACGCGGATTGTACGGATGGGCACGGATAAGAGGGGGATAGGAAAGAACGGATAATACAAATGGGAATAGTTATCTTT
>CALAXS010000190.1 GCA_937895305.1 uncultured bacterium | reverse complement strand
CCCATTTTTCTATGAAGTTGATACGCTGTATCCACGACATTCGTAGCGACTTCCTCAATATCCATTTATTGTTCCTATTATTTTCTTTCCCCTTCGCGCCTTAGCGGCTTTGCGTGAGCTAATTCTTCTAGACCGTTTCATAGCCTTTGCGCTGGTCGCGTTTGAGGTAGCCGTTTGCTTCGGCGTCGTTGACGAATTCTTCTTTCGCAGGGTCCCAGGTGAGTTTGCGTCCGCACCAGCGAGCGATGTTCCCCAGGTGGCATGCGGAGGTGGAACGGTGGCCAACATTCATTTCTGCGTTGGGTGTTTCGCGGGAGCGAATGCACTGTAACCAGTTACGGAGGTGTTCCGTCGTATCGTTAAGCCCCTTGGGTTCGTCGACGCGTTCTTTTTTTCCACCGTTCAGTTTCATCTCATAGACACCGCGCGAGATATTCATCCGACCTTCGCTACCCATGTACGCGCCACCCCCCGCGGGGCCTTTGCCGTCGAGGTGGACGGTGATGCCACTGGCGTATTTGAAGACGACGGGACAGGCGAGCTGTGCCGCTTCGGGCCAGGGATTGTCCCCGGTGAGGGCACGCCCCTGGAAGGAAAGTTCGCCAGATTTCACGGGCTCGGGCCAGACTTCGACGGGACCACTGTCACTTACGCCAAGGCCCCAATGAATCATGTCGAGGCTATGAGCCCCCCAGCCGGTCATCTCGCCACCGGAGTAAGGGGTGTAGGAAATCCAGCCATAGGGACGACCGTCTTCGTAGCTCTTGCCGTTACCGCGTGGCGCGAAGAGGTCGGGGTGAAAGGGCGCAACATTGGTCTGACCGCACCATGCATCCCAGTTGAGACCTTCGGGCACGGGCGCTTCACCCAGGTCGCGGGTCCAGGGACTGGGGAGGTTGGCGGTATGTACGGTTTTTATTTCGCCAAGTTCGCCCTTGAGGATGCGGGCCATGCCTTCGTTACAAGCGACCATGGTCCGTTGCTGGCTGCCCGTCTGAGCGATGGTCTTGTTCTTGCGCACGGCTTCGACGAGCTGCTTGCCTTCGTCGATGGTGAGGGTGAGGGGCTTTTCGGTGTAGAGGTCTTTGCCTGCATTACAGGCATCGATGCTGGGCCTGGTATGCCAGTGGTCGGGCGTGGCAACGACCACGGCATCTACCTTGTCCGATGCAAGCATTTCGTTGTAGTCGTCGTAGAGTGTGGCATCTTTGAAGCGTTTGCCCAGTTTCTCCAGACGGGGACGATAGAGGTCTGACAGAGCGACCAGTTGGCCTTCTTCTTTGGGTAGGGCATAGAGCTGGCCTGCGCGGCGACCACAGCCGATGTAGCCGACCTGAATACGCTCGTTTGCACCCCAGACGGTGGAAGGCAGAATCATGGGCGCAGCGGCTGAGGCGAGGACCGTGGTGCTTTGCTTGAGAAAGCCCCGGCGTGTAAGGGTTGCTGGTGTGTTGGATTTTTTTTTCATGACTGGAGATTCCCCGGTTGTTATTGTTTCATTCTTGTCCAAAATTAAAATAAGTGCACACCCAGTAGGACTGTGAATAAAGCGAAATCACCACATTCCAATAGTATGACCTCAACTTAACGCGTCATTGCGAGACGAGCGCAAGCGAGGCGTGGCAATCTCTTATTCAAGTCGTCATTGAAAATAAGCTTTCATGGCAACCATCCAATCGTCTGGACCAAGAGATTGCCGCGTCGGCGGAGCCTCCTCGCAATGACGTGCTATGTTAAGTTTGATGTAACAATTTATTTCGGATTGTAGTGAGCTTAGGCCTTGGACTGCTCGACCAGAGCGTTGAGTTTCGTTTCGTCCACTTCGATACCCAGGCCGGGACCCTGCGGAATTTGCAGTTTGCCGCCTTTGGGTACGAAGGGTTCAGTTATAACACTGGTGCCCAGGAACTGGGGACCATTGAGCGCGGCAGGATACTGGAGGTCGTAGGCACCGTAGAGAATGAGGGAGGCTGCCAGGGAGACATCGGGGTCGGTGAGACCACTGCCCAGGAACATAAGCCCTGCGTCTTCGAGTATTTCCACCTGCTGCACCGCGGAGACCAGTCCACCACAGCGTGCGGGCTTGAGGGATGCGCCGTCGCAGCAACCGAGCTTGATGAATTCAATGAGGTCTACGGGCGAAACCACGCCTTCGTCCATGATGATGGGCAGGGCACCCTGCTTCTTCAGTTCCTGATAGCCGGTGAGTCGATTGGACTTGAGGGGCTGCTCCAAAACGGGGACGCCGATGTCGGCGAGCTTTGGGGCCACGTCCAGTGCCGCCGCCAGGTCATAGCCGCCATTGGCATCGGCCCAGAGGAACCCGTCGGGCACCAGCTCTTTTACAATTTTGCACATCTCGATATCAAACTTCGGGTCGGGTGCGACCTTCACGTTGAAGTGTTCAAAGCCCCGCGCCTTGCCTTTTTCGATGAGGGGCCCGAGGTCGTCGAGGGTCTTGGGGTTGAGGGTCCAGCTGAGGGTCAGTTCCTTGCCCGGTTCACGGCCCCAGAACTCGGCTACGTTCATGCCCGTGGCTTTACCGATGAGGTCGTGGAGGGCCATGTCGATGCCGCTCTTGGTGATGGGTGCCCCGGTAGAGAAGGAGTTGGCGACCTCCTTGTTCATGGTGTCGTGGATGCCCTTGAGGTCGAAGGGGTTCTTGCCGATGAGGATGGGCGCGAGGTAATCGCGGATAGTGCTGGTGGCCCCTTCCTGGGTCTCATAGCTCCAGCGGGGGATGGGCACACTCTCGCCCCAGCCCACGGTGCCATCGTCGGCGGTAATCTTCACGAGTACGGCAGGGCGACCTGTGCCGGATGGGCCCTCGAAGAACTTGAAGCGCATCACGGTGGGATAGCTCACCGGGAAGACTTCGATACGCTCAATCTTCAGCGGCGTGTGCGCTGCAAATACGTTATTACTCATGGCCATGGTTGTCACTCCCAACACACTCGCCCCCAGAAAAGCACGGCGACTCATCGCGGGGGTTTTTGTTTTACTCGCAGACATAAAATTCTCCCCGATTGCAGTATGTGTCGCTCAGGTTATCAACATCCCCCGATGCATACACAAAACCGATGTCTACACAGTATAGGCTTGGGCGGGGAGAATGGTCAATAGGGCGATGTTGATTATACCCGGAAGAAGAAAAACAAAAAAAACCAGTAACCGAAGTCACTGGTCCTGGCACGCTCTTAAATTACGCCGTATACGCCTAAAAAGGCATTGCCGTTACCTGGAACGCGCGGGGGGTGTCGGACGCACTTTCCCAGACTCCAGGGGAAACAGTCAGGTCCTGAACCGTCTTGCCACTCCTGGGTTCATCGGCACTCATCCAGGTCCACTCATCGTTGTCGTCGATAGTGGTGTCATTGAATATGGAGAGCCAGTAGGTGGTTTCGGGTAGTAATTGCTGGGTCACTATGCTGGTGGAATATTCATACACCGTGCTGCCGCCACCCTTGGCTGTCGTTGCGCGACCAGCGCCCCCGACATAGGTATCCAGGACTTCCAGGCCCGGGAAGCCGTTTTCATCCGTGTAGACCTGGATTCTGAATTCATCCAGCTCTTGGGGAGTA
Organism: uncultured bacterium; assembly: GCA_937895305.1. Lineage (GTDB taxonomy): Bacteria > Hydrogenedentota > Hydrogenedentia > Hydrogenedentales > JAEUWI01 > CALAXS01. The sequence goes on along the minus strand of CALAXS010000190.1, from coordinate 519 downwards.
TTGCTACCTAAATAGCGACCCCACCAACGAAAGCCACTGATAGAAGAGGCGTTTCTTTCCAGGGTAAACGAGGAGGCTACAACCCGGCTGGCGGAGGGATCCGAGGTATAGCTGGAATTGGTACTGTAATTCCCATTATCAAAAATTACGCGTTGCGTGCACCCGGTCAAAAGGGTCAGACAGGTCAGTGTTGCAATCAGTAAATATTTTTTCATTACACTACATCCTCTATTTACTTTATCGGAATGATTCCGGTTGAGTCATGGTCGTCGATTCAAGCCTTAGACCATTGTATGTTGCATAGCCTCAAAAAACCAGTACTAATTAAAAATATGCGCTAACACGCACGTGTCCAATATAAAATTAAACGTACTCCCGATAGGACTGAGAACAAAGCGAAATCGCCATATTTCAATAGCAAGACCTCAACTTAACACGTCATTGCGAGGCGAGCGCAAGCGAGCCGTGGCAATCTTCCATGAGAAGGCTATGTCAAATTGCAAGCTGACGTGGCAGCTT
>CALAXS010000189.1 GCA_937895305.1 uncultured bacterium | reverse complement strand
GTGCCGACCACTCGACATTGTACCTACCATTAGGTTGGGCAAAGGCGAAGAAAGCGCCGGAGGACGACAGCGCGCTGCACTTGTTGCTGATTGCCTCGAAGCGTTGATTGGTGCCATCTACCTCGATTCAGGATATGATGCTGCACAGGTCTTCATTGAGAACGCCTTCGATGGCGAACTTCACAACGCAGAAGCGGCCGACTCCTGGGATTATAAATCCCGGCTACAGAACCATTGCCAGGGCAATGGGATGGGGCTACCAGAATTTATCGTGGTAAAGGCGGAAGGGCCTGACCACAAAAAAGAATTTGAAATCGAAGTCTACCTTCAAGGTGAAATGCGAGGGCGGGGTGCAGGTGCCTCTAAAAAAGCAGCTGAACAAAAAGCCGCCCGTCAAGCACTGGACCACGAAGGAGAGACAACGTAAAACACACCCGAATTGGTCGGTAACTATAACTTGCCAGATGTGGTGAAACGGAGGGAGATAGTATCATGGAAGTTCCATTCTTAAAAGTGGCAGCGGGGACCTCAGTAGTTGCGCTGCTGTTTGTCATTTACCTGGCCCGCTACGTTCTTTCAAAGCCTCAGGGCAGCGATAAAATGGCAAACCTTTCCCGGCATATTCAGCTGGGTGCCCTTGCATTCCTGAAACGCGAATACGCCTGGGTCTTCGGGCTCTCTGTAATTGTAATCGGTATTCTTTCCGCTATTGGTATTGCCAAACCTGATCTGGGTCTTAACTACCAGACCGGTATTGCCTTTGCATTCGGTGCTGTCGCCAGTACCTGTGCCGGATTTATCGGCATGTTCATTGCTACCCGCGCCAATGCACGCACCACTGCAGCAGCTGAATCCCATGGCGTTAAAGGCGCCCTCGATGTTGCTGTTTCCGGCGGTGCAGTTATGGGCATGTCGGTAGTCGGTATTGCACTGCTTGGCCTTGTTGTCGTTTACTGGCTTTTCGAAGGCAACGCCACCATCGTTAACGGATATGCCATGGGCGCATCCCTTGTGGCCCTCTTCGCACGCTCCGGCGGTGGTATCTTTACCAAAGGTGCCGATATGGGTGCCGACCTTGTTGGTAAGGTCGAAGCCGGTATCCCCGAAGATGATCCCCGTAACCCTGCTGTTATCGCTGATAACGTAGGGGACAACGTAGGCGATGTAGCCGGCCTTGGTGCCGACTTGCTCGAATCGTATGTGGAATCCATTATCGCCAGTCTCGCTATTGCGGCCATGATTACCGCAGTCGGTGGTGCGGGAGCACCTGTATACGTTAAGGCTTTCCCCTTCATTACAGCTGCTATCGGTATTTTGGCCTCCATAATTGGCGTACTGTACGTAAAGATTTTTGCAAAATCCAATCCGCAATCCGCACTCATGATGGGGACCTACCTCAGCGCGTTTTTGGCGATTGTTGGTGTTGCAGCCTATGCCAAAATGTTCGGCACTTCCTTTGTGCTCTCCAATGTAGAATACTTCTGGTACGGACCTCTGGCAGCCTGTGTAATCGGTATTGTCGCCGGGTCCATTGTCGGATTTGTGAGTGAGTACTTCACTTCATGTGATTATAAACCCGTTAAAGAACTTGCTCGTCGTTGCGAAACAGGACCCGCAACCGCAGTCGTAGAAGGCACCGCCATAGGTATGCAAAGCACCATGGCACCCGTCATCGTCCTTGCTCTCGCGGTTCTCGGTGCCTACCACTTCGCTGGTGTATACGGTGTAGCTATCGCTGCACTGGGTATGCTCGCAACCACTGGTATGGTTGTTGCCGTAGACGCTTATGGTCCTATCGCGGATAACGCGGGTGGTATCGCTGAAATGGCACACCTTGACCCCAAGGTACGCGAAATCACTGATAACCTTGACGCCGTGGGGAATACCACCGCAGCCATCGGTAAGGGCTTCGCTATCGGTAGTGCCGCCTTCGCTGCTATCGGTTTACTCAGCGCATACATTCTTGCAGCTGGATTGACCGAAGGTGACGCTATCAGCCTCAACAATCCCAAAATTCTTGCTGGCGTACTCATCGGGGCCATGCTCCCCTTCTGGTTCTCTTCCATGCTCTTCCGCGCAGTAGGTAACTGCGCCGACACCATGATCCAGGAAGTACGTCGCCAGTTTAAGGAAATCCCGGGACTTAGAGAAGGCGTAGAGGGCGTAGAGCCTGATTCCACGCGTTGCGTTGAAATCGCTACACAGGGTGCCATCAACGGTATGCTGCTTCCCGGTATCACTGCAATCCTCTTTCCTGTGGTCATTGGCTTTGCCATGGGCGCAGCCGGACTCGCTGGCATGCTCGTTGGCGCTATTGCTACAGGTGTGATGCTCGGTATCCAGACCGCCAATTCCGGTGGTGCCATGGACAACGCCAAGAAATACATCGAAGAAGGCCATCACGGCGGTAAAAACTCCGAAGCACACAAAGCTGCTGTCGTAGGTGATACCGTGGGTGACCCGCTCAAAGATACCGTTGGTCCTTCCATCAATATCCTTATCAAGCTCATGTGCGTTATTGCCCTTGTGCTTGCGCCTCTCTTCGCACAATAATTTAATCCTTCCCCAATACCCTTCAGCCTATGGCTGGAGGGTATTTTTTTAACTACAATTTCATTGTTTACAAAAAAGTAAAAAATGTTACAATTCAACGCATTACTATATACTCCCTGTCTATTGAAGCGAAGTGAGGTTGGCAATGAGTTCCCTGATACCCCCCAATAGCGTTCTCGCAGCGGCATTCCGAAAGATTAACCGTTGCAGCGAAGGCCAGAATCCGGACTTTAGTTCAGCCGAAGTCGCCCTCCTCCAGGAATACGTCAGCATGGAACCCCAGGAGCGGGAACGCTCCCAAAAGCATCAGCGCTTTTATGAAATGATTGTGGATACCGTAGCGAAGCTGCCCAGCAGCGCACCCAATCGTGAGCATGATCGCAGAGCCAATCATATCCTCAGAAAGGCCATGCAGAAATGTAGTCTCGCAGAATTCGATCATCTAATCGAGGCGGAGATCCAGATCCTCAAAAACACCAAGGATACCCTTTCAGCAAAAGCATCCCCCTCTGCGAACAATACACGACTGCTCGGTTTCCTCGAAGAAGAACTCAATAAAATTGAGTCTTCAGCGCAACAGGCCTTGAAGCAACAAGAACCAGTTCCCGAAGCGACACTGGAACCCAGCCCTGCTGTAGAATTAAGCCTCCCTTTTCAAGACGGTGAAACCCACCAGGCCAGCGAATTCTTTGCAGGTGGTAAGCGTGAAAAGATCGATGAAATCGCGGGTATTGCCATTGATATTTTTGTACGTATTTTCGAGTATACCGGCAATCTCATCATCGAAGGGGAGGTGCCCGAAGATGTTGTCGTTATCGTTAAAGGTGGTGGTGCTTTAATCAAAGGCTTTATGTTCGGGCACATTATCGTGGATGACAGCCTTCAGATTGATGGTAATACTCACGGTGGACTCATGCTCAGTGAAACAGGCGACATCAAAGTTGAGCGTATCCTGGCAGGCTCGCGAATCATCGCTGTAAAAGGGAGTATTCAGGCCCAAGCCGCAGAAAATCCGACAGTGCTCTATGCAGCAAAAAATATTGCCATCAGCCAAAACCTTACAGGTGGAAAAGTATACGCTCAAAGCACCCAGGTTGAAGGCGATATTATCTCTACAAGTCTTCATCTCCTCAAATCAGTACTGGCAAAACACTGTGAGTCCACGCCACAAACCCCTTGCTGCTTCCACTTTCGATATCTCAACAACAGCCAGAACTTTGGCCGCGAAATGAACGAAAAATCAATGGCAACATTTCGCCAACTTATCCGACTCTCCTTTCAGGCCCAACTTCATGAAACACAGGAAAAGGCACTACAGAAAAATCTGATTCACCTTCACAAGATTGCCTTATATACCACCATGTCGAATCACACAGAAGAAT
>CALAXS010000188.1 GCA_937895305.1 uncultured bacterium | reverse complement strand
CTTGTTTGGATAGGCTGCATCGTTGGTGCAGGGCTCTGTATCCCGTTGTATGCCGAATCCAATGGTGACGCACCGGACCCTGTACACAATCCGGAGTCCACGCTCATGCTGTCAGGGGATTGGGCTCCGCAAGATGCTCATGCCATTGATTTTACGACTTTGCCACGTATTCCCTCGACGCATGTGGTGGTGAGTGATGCACGGCCTCATAAGGAGGTGAACCAGCACAATTATCTGTTGCATCATGGTGGCCGGTTTTGGGTTATGTGGAGTGATGGGCCGGGAATTGAGGATCGTGTGGGGCAGCGGGTGAAGTTTTCCCGGAGCGATGATGGGCTGGATTGGGATACGCCGCGGTATTTAACGCCACCACCGCCGGGGTCTGCGGTGGGTTCGCCGTATTACAACACCCGGAGCGATAAGGGTTTTCGTTATATATCACGGGGATTCTGGGTGCGGGAGGGTGAATTGCTCGCGTTGGCTTCGCTGGATGAGGCGGATGGATTCTTTGGTGCAGGGCTGGCGTTGCATGCTTTCCGGTATCGCGAAGTGACCGATGACTGGGTTGATGATGATGTGGTCTATGACAATACCATCAATAATTTTCCACCGAAGCGGATCCCGACAGGGCAATGGATGATGTCGCGGCGTACGTATGATCGGCATGTATATTTTCTGGTGGGGGGTGAGGAGGCGCTTGATGTGTGGGAATCATATCCGGCGGTGTATTATGGGGACACGCGACTGAAGGCGGAAGAGCCGTATTGGTGGGTGTTGCCCGGTGGCCATTTGATGGCGCTGTACCGGGATAACAACAAGAGCGGGTATTTGTTTCGTTCATTTTCCGTGGATCATGGGCGGAGCTGGAGTGCACCGACGAAGACGAATTTCCCGGATGCGGCGTCGAAGTTTAACGGGTTGCAGTTGCGGGACGGTCGCTTTGTGTTGGTGTCCAATGCGAACCCGAAGCAGCGTGATCCGTTGGTGTTGTCGGTGGGTGATGATGGTATGGTGTTTAATCGTATGGGTTATCTGGTGGGTGGACGTCGGGTGGATTACCCCCATGTGATCGAGGAGGGCGATCATTTGCTGGTGGCTTTTTCCGGTGGAAAGAGCACGGTGGAGGTGTTGAAGATTAAAACGGCGGATCTGGATATACTGGATAAAACGCAGGGCAAGACGGAGTAAGGTATTGTTTAAGGGTCTATATAGCAAGAGTTTCCTGTTTCTTTGGGCAGTTGTCCTCACCCTAAGCCTGAGCATGTGCAGTGCCGAGAAGAGCACGGGCACTTCGGGGCAAGATAAATATGGGCCGAAGGACATCACCATGATTTTTGGTGGTGACATCATGCTGAGCCGCAATGTGGGTAAGTACATTGAAAATAGTGCTGATGGTGATTATCGTTTTCCCTTTGAGGATATTGCGTCGGTAACCGCTACAGCGGACATTGCCTTTGCCAACCTGGAATGTTCTATCAGTTCCAGGGGTGAAGCCCTTGAAGGCAAGCGTTATGTTTTTCGTGCTGATCCCGATGCGATGAAGGGTTTAGTGCATGGTGGATTTGATGTGTTGTCGTTGGCCAATAACCATATACTGGATTATGGTGCAGAGGCCCTGGCGGACACCGAGGCCCTTTTGACCAAGGATAATATCGGTGTTATCGGACTTTATGATGGGGCAGCGGCCAACGGGAATGGCGGGTATCATATTATAGAAGTTAAGGGGCGGCGGATAGGGTTTATCGGCTATATGGGTTTGGTGCCTCGTGTTTACCCAAGGGATTTTGAGGCTTTTGCTCGACGCCCGATACCTGCAACGGACGAGGAACTCATCAAAGATATTATGGCATTGAAGGGGCAATGTGATCTCGTCATTGCTTCATTTCATTGGGGCATTGAATACCACTCTGATTTTGAGAAAGAGCAGGCGCATCTTGCCCATGTCGCTATTGATGCGGGTGCACATATCGTGGCGGGGCATCATCCCCACTATGTGCAACCCGTGGAAAAGTATAAGGGGGGGCTCATATTTTATAGTCTCGGCAACCTGATCTTTGACCAGTGGAGCCGACCTTCCAGCCGTGATTCGAATATGATACGTGTGATTGTGGGTGAAGATCTTAAACTTGATTACGAGATTGTGCCTATCTGGCTTAACAGTCAATGGCAACCTGTCTTGCGTCATGATCATGAGGATGCCCTTGAGCTGGTCACGCGGGTGTATGCTGATCATGGGAAGATAAATGGTTATGAGTCGGTAGAATCCAGAACCGGAATGCAGTATCTGAATGCTGTCAATAAAAGACTGAACATTAAGCACACGCTTTTATTTGGTCGTGAGCCGAAGTACTTTAATCCAGCATCAAAAAATGCGCCACAGAAATATATTTATCCCAACAATGAATTTATATTGAGTGAGGCAAAACGCGCTCCCGGTATGTACTCTGCGGTGGCGTTGGTACACCCGGAAGATCCGCAGGCCCTTGAACGTATACACCAATACCAAAGCCATGGCGCGGTAGGGATTCATCTGACTGGGGACATGTTTTCCAGGAACATGGACGATGCGTATTACACGGGCTTTTTCAATGCACTGATGCAACACAAGCTCCCGCTGGGTATAGCGGAAGTAAAAACGCCGGGATGGCTGGATAAGCTCGCTGCTTTGATGGACGCCTATCCTGAGCTTGGTGTAGTGCTTCAAACTTCGTTTGGGACCCGGGAAAAGATAGCAGAAGTAGCGCAAGTTCTGGCGGGGTATCCCAATCTTTCTATCGCATTATGCAGTGGCGACTTGAAGGAAAGGGTGGTGGAATTTACTTTGCGCGATAAAAACAGGAATGCATTGCAAAAATTGATTCAGGACAATGACGACCGCTTTCTTTTTGCCAGTAATGTGGGCGCGCGGGATATCTGGTGGTCTACGGAGGATAACCTGTTTCGATCCGTTCGTGATTACATGGGGCAATTGGAAGAGGAGTCCTATCCGTTTACTTTTACGGGGAGTACCCTGAAAGGGTTGGGGCTGACGACGCCTGCGTTGGATAAACTGTATCGTGAAAATTGTAGTGCTATTTATAATCTGGAATTGTAAGTAGCCGGACTCTTTGAATCATTCCCATAGCATGCACTACACTTATTTATGGAGCCGGGCAGGTTTCATGTTCTATTCGGACCTGTTAACAAAACACTGAAACGATGAAGTTCAATCCAGCTGAACCCGATTTTATACGGAGAGCGATGAATGCCTGTAGAAATTACCCCGACGGAAATTCCTGATGTACTTGAAATCTCATCCCCTGTGTTTAGTGATGAGCGGGGTTATTTCACAGAATCGCATAATACGAAGACGTGGGCGGCGCAGGGCTTTAACGAAAAATTTTTGCAGGACAACCTGAGTTTGTCCGCGAAGGGGACGCTGCGGGGGATGCACTACCAGATCGCGCCCCATGGGATGGGTAAGTTGATTCGTGCGATACGGGGATCCTTGTTTGATGTTGCGGTGGACTTGCGCGAGGACTCGCCCACGTTTGGAAAATGGGTGAGCCGGGTTCTTTCTGCAGAGAACAATGTAGCGTTGTGGGTACCCGTTGGGTTTGCCCATGGTTTTCTGGCGTTGGAGGAGGACACGTTGGCCTATTACAAATGCAGCAGCGTGTATGTGCCGGAGTCGGAGCGGTCCTTGCTGTATTCGGATGCGACGGTGGGAATTGATTGGCCGTTCGAGCCGACCCTGATTACGGGAAAAGATGCTGAGGCACCGTTGCTGGCGGATGCTGCGCACTTTTAATAAAACGGACGCATTCGACCGAAATACTGCAACTTCAGTCCCGACATAGGTCAAGCATGTTGACGCGGAGGCCGAAGCACGGCTTGCAATAGCCCGCCTTCGCGGGAATGACAATGTTTGGGATACTGTTGAATGTCCCATCGAT
>CALAXS010000187.1 GCA_937895305.1 uncultured bacterium | reverse complement strand
CTCATGGAGTACTTCCGCCCTGAAACGTGATCCCGATTGCTGTTGCTTTAAAATTTCAGCCCTGCGGAAAAACATCCCTGTATGCCGCGTAGGGATCATGCGAAAAAGTTCTATGAGTTGGTAATCGAAACCGTCTGTGGGCTTCTGCTCCAACAACTCAAGCAGCTTGGCCATTTTACTTCGGCCATCCTGCTTTACATCCTGAAACCATCCAAGACGGTTCAAGCCAATATAATTATACTCAAGCCGCTCCTGGCTCTGTTGCAACACATTTGCAACCTTAAGCATGTAAGCCCCTGGTAACTCATCTACACCAAAGACATTCAAATTTGAATATTTGACCAGCCCTTCAACAATGATACCGATGGGATTCGTCAGGTTGATAAAAGTCGCGTCGGGATTACACGATTCAATAATGGCAGCGATATCAAAAACTACAGGCAACGTACGCATAGCACTGGCGATGCCACCGGCACCCAGCGTTTCATCTCCTATAGTACCAAACTTCGGGGGGAGCATCTCATCACGAATCCGCGACTCCATCCCGCCCACACGAATATGATTAATGATGTACTTGGCACCACGAACCGCTTCTTCCACATCTGAGGTACCCGTAATCTTGCAAGGAAATCCACTTTTCTTGACCAGGCGCTGGCAGAAGGCCGTTACCAAATCCAGCTTGCGACCCGGCAGCCCCAACAACACCAGCTCCTTCACATTTATATTATGAGAAATAACCGAAAGTATAAATTCAGGGGTATACACACTGCTCCCGCCAAGGACTGTGATACGCTCGATCATTCCGGTAAATCCTCCTACTACTGCTACTACCGGATCCTACCCAGGATCGCACAGGCATTCCATTGACACGCTTGGCCATTTCCTCGAGGTCCAACCTGCACAAATGAGGGTAAATCCTTGTCTGGATACCTTTAGAAAGGCTACCGTGATCCAGAGTCTAAAGTCAAGGCTCGAACTTGTTTAACAACAGGAAAGCACTGTTTTACCGAATTCCCGGCGGTTTACGGGTGCCATGTCGGGGGGAAACACAAAAAAGCAGCAGTAGACACATTGACGGTCCACTGCTGCATTCAGCGTTCACCTTTAGATCCAAACAGGTTTATTTACTGCCCCGTTCGCAATAACTATATCTTAGCCTGCACCAACGCCTGCGCCTCCGCCAAACTAAAGCCCATGCATTGGGTTGATTGCTGAAGCACGTTCTCAGGATGATATGCATATTGCGCCAGATTAACCACCGCCTTGGACTTCAATGGATTCCCTTCAATTTTCAATCGACTTCCTTCATGTCTCGCAACGTTCATATCTGTTCCTTTCCATTCGATTGGGTTGACGCATATCAGGGATTACCCTGACAATAAGTATGCACATCACCAATAGAGCAAACTGTGTGCCAAAAGAAATGCTCGCCCCATAACTTGAGCTGCACGAAGGAGTTATAGGCTAATGGGCAAAAAACATCCACCCTGTAGTACTCAAAATACTACAATTCGGAGGGTATTCCCCCAAAGAAAAGAGACGAAATGGTAGGCCACCGCCATCACAACATGCAAATGACTAAAAACAATCCAATGGCCATACAAAAGGCGTACGCTTCGGGAAAAGCACCTTCAAGAGAGCGCGAGCATCCCCGCTGAGAATTCGTCGTTGACGAGCAAGGATATCCTCAAGATGAATATACCCTGTAAGCAGGTGTACAAAAT
>CALAXS010000186.1 GCA_937895305.1 uncultured bacterium | reverse complement strand
CCCATCATCAAAGACCTTCATCTCCACCGCCGTACTATCCCCCAGATACTTTGGTAACGTGCCAAAGTCCGGCAGCTTGATGACCCGAATTTCCTTATTCCGTTTAAACTCAGCAAAATTATTCAACACCTCCAACGCTTCATCACTAAACGATGGCGCCGCAACCCCCTCCACAATCGTCTGCATAATCTCACGCGCCGTATCCCCATCCACCTCCACATTAAACACCACCACACTCCCAAACGCCGCCTGCGCATCCGCATCCCGCGCACGCTCATAGATAGTGACCAGCTCATGGTTATCCACCTTCATCGCCACACCCGACGGATTACAATGCTTCATCACCGCACACGCAGGACGCTGCAAATACTTCAAGATGCCAATGGCATGCTGCATATCCTCCAGGTTCGTCTGCGACAAACCACTCTTCCCTGTCTTCAAAATTTCATAGCGCCCCAACACCACATTACCCTCCACAGGCCGATAAAACGCCGCTGCCTGATGCGGATTCGTCCCATACCGCAGATCCTCCACCTTCTCATAACTATTTCCCATCACCTCCATCGTCTCAGGAAAAGCACCCTCAGTCCGGGTACGATACATCGCCTTCAGATCTTTTTCTTCCGCCATGATACAAGCTCCCTCTACGCATCCGTTGCGCCAAAATTAAACAAGTCCACACACCCCGCACGACCCCACCAGCATAGACCCCTATTGTGCCATACCCAGACCCGACGTTTCATGCCTGACCTACCCCCTGTCGTCCCCGCGAATGCGGGGATCCATGTTGCTTTTGCGGGATGTTCTGTATGGTTATACTTGGATTCCCGCTTCCGTGGGAATGACGTTGTGTGCGACATCCCCCTTCCTCCCTTTCTTCCCAATCTGTGTAAATCTGTGAAATCTGTGGTCAAAAATCCCTTCTCCATCCCCCTATTGCCTGCCGTGCTACGGCCTTTGTGCCCTTGTGGTGAATATCCCATCCCCATTCTCCACTTGCACTGAAACCCTCTCCCCATTTACCCTAGTCCTATACCCATTGTTCACACGTACCCACGAAAGGCAATCCCATGTCCACATCCGCCAACGTCACCCGCCGCGACTTCATCAAAGCCTCCGCCGTCACCGCTGGCGCCATGGCCATGGCCGCACGCTCCTACGCCCAGGTCGCCGGGGCCAACGACCGCCTCAACCTCGGCGTTATCGGCTGTGGTGGCATCTCCAACCACCACCTCGACAAGATGCTCAAGATCTACGAGGACGACAACTTCCGCTACCTCGCCGTCTGCGACGTCTACAAAAAACGCGCCGAGAAATATCAGCGCAAGATTAAACGCGAGATGGACGCACCCGCCCTCCACGAAAACTACAAGGCAGTCCTCGACAACAAAGACATCGACTACGTCCTTATCGCCACCCCCGAACACGCCCACCACCACATCACCATGGACGCCCTCGCAGCGGGCAAGCACGTTTACGTCGAAAAGCCCCTGACCCATACCCTGCCTGAAGCCCTGGAAGTCGTCGCCAAGGTCAAAGAGACTGGACTCAAGCTCCAGGTCGGTGTGCAAGGCACCGCCGACGACTCCTACGCCTCCGCCTTCACCGCTATCAAAGAAGGTAAGCTCGGCTCCATCGTCCAGGCCCAGATCGACTACGTCCGCAACTACACAGAAGACGGTCCTTGGCGCAAGGGGGGGAGTGGAAATACGGACAAACCCGCTGACCTCAACTGGGAAGCTTGGCAAGGTCCCGCACCCCGTCACGACTGGGATCCCCACCGCTACTACGAATGGCGCTGCTACAGCGACTACTCTGGCGGCATCGCCACCGACCTCTTCATCCACCGACTCACCCGTCTCATCAAGGCCTGTGGTCTGGAATTCCCCGACCGTGTCGTCGGTATGGGCGGCATCTACACCTGGGACGACGGACGTGACCTGCCCGACTCCATGGAGCTCCTCGCCGAGTACCCCGCCAAAGAAGGCATCACCAACGGCATGACCGTCCACGTGCTAGGTACCATGGCCAACGAACAAAAGAATCCCCACTGTATACGCGGTACCGAAGCCACCCTATTCTTCGAAGGCGAAGGCTGGGTCATCAAGAACGACGCCAACGAAGTTATTGAGACCCACAAGAAGACCGGGGGAGAAGACGTAGATCCACACCACCGCAACCACCACGCCGCCATCCGCGATGCCAGTGTGGAACTCAACTGCCCCGCCGAAATCGGCCTCTACGGCGTAGTGGCCTGCCGCATGGCGAACCTCTCCTGGTTCAAGCGCCGCATGATGCACTGGGATGCGGATAAACAGGAAATAATTTAAGACATCTCAACTAAAAGCTAAAGTCTACCTGTTCCACCGCACCATCGCCGAGCGTCAGCGTTTGTGATTGTTCCCACACCTCACCCGCATCGTCTGTGCTAGTCGCAACGATAGTATAAGTCCCCGGGGGCACGCCAGGGATTTCGTATACGCCATTCTCCTGAAATTTCCAGGTACCCGCGCAACGGTTTTTTTCACTGGCCTCCGGTGTTTTATAGAGACCTACCCGCCAATTGTGCTCTGACATCCCCGAGAAAGTCCCATGGATGATTCCCGTGCCATTATACTCAATGTCTACATTGGTCGTTTGACCCGATTCAATATGCACCCTTTGGTGGTAAGTCGCTTGGGCACCACCGCGCTGATCTTCATAGAGCCACATGGTATACCCCACCAAGTGTTCACCCGCCGCGAGGCCCTTGACCTCATATTCGCCATTTTTATTGGTCCCACCAGATGCATGCCCCGCATAATCAGGAAATATTATGTAGCCATGGGCACTGGGCTCCCCGTTACGGCGCACCACGCCCCGCAGTATCCCCTCGGACTCCAGGTGGTACGTCTTTTTTGTCGTCTGACCCGGACGAACAGGCACTGAGTCAAGGGGGGCTGCATAGCCCGGAGCAGTCAATTCCAGAGTGGCTATTCCAGCAGATACGCCTTCAATACGGTACGAGCCATCCTCCTTGTTGTTGATAAAACGACCATGTCGTGGCGACATCTCGCCCGGCGCATCCACCTTTGAAACGTGCAATCTATAGTCAGTAATGGGCAGCCCGGTGTTTGCGTCTAGTGGTGTGATTTACGCAGATGGATCATTATTCATAGCAATTCTTGCTCGCC
>CALAXS010000185.1 GCA_937895305.1 uncultured bacterium | reverse complement strand
TACAGTCGCAGTGCCAATGTATCCGTCATGGGAATATACTCCTGATTATACGCTAGGTTTTGATAGATTTTGTTTGAAACTTGTCAATATAATAGTATAAACTATCATGTAAGTGCAAACTTGATGGGACATAGTATGCCGAAATCAACGACCATTCACAAGCAAATAGCACCGCAGCGCCTGGAGCAACTTCGTGCCATGCTGCGTGATCAGCGGGCTATACGGCTGGATGAGGCCTGTGAGGCCCTTTCGGTGTCTCAGGCGACCGTACGGCGTGATTTAGAGGTATTGGAGCGCCTGGGCGAGGCAAAGCGGGTTCATGGGGGTGCTGTGCTGCTTGGGCGACGCTGGGAGGAATCGGGCTTTGATGATAAGGCCACACAGGCGCAGGATGAGAAACGACGCATAGCCGAGGCCGCGGCCATGCTGGTGCAGGCGGGGGATACTCTTTTTCTGGATGGGGGAAGCACGGTTCATGGGCTGCTACCGTTGTTGCGGAAGCGAGGCGATATAACGATTGTGACCAATTCTTTGCGTGCAGCGACGGAGCTGGTTGACGGTGGCCCGACCACGATTTTTATTGGTGGTGAGTTACGGCGGATTAGTCAGACCATGGTGGGTCCGTTGACGGAACGGCAACTGGCGAACATGCATTTTGACCGGGCGTTTATGGGAACCCTGGGGTTGACCCTGCGTGAGGGGATGACGACTACAGATGCAGGGGAATCGTTTACGAAGAAACTGGTGATGGTGCAGAGCAAGCAGGTGGTGTTGATGGTGGACAGTACGAAGGTGGGACGGACCATGTTTGTACAGGCGGGGACGCTGGCGGATGTGGATGTGTTGATAACGGATAACGGAACAGACGCAGATTTTATAAGTCAGCTCGATGAGTATGACTTGCAGGTTCAAAGCGTCTGAGGAATGGAAAACTCATGCAAGAATTAAAACTCCCACAATTGGGACAGTCGGTAGAAGAAGCAGAAATCACCCAGTGGTTGAAGCAGGAAGGTGACGCCATTGACGTAGGTGAGCCTATCTATACCGTACAAACGGACAAGGCCGAGATAGAGGTTGAATCGGAAATCAGCGGCACCCTGCGTAAAATTTTGATTACTGAAGATATCGAAGTTCCGGTGTTTACTGTGGTGGCACTGGTTGGCGATGCGGATGAAGCCTTACCGGACTTGAGTCAGTACGGTAGTTCCAATGGTATTGCCGCTGCACCCGCGGTGGGAGCGATCTCTGCTCCTGTTGAGACAGCAGCAGTAACTACACCCGCGCTTGTATCCGCAGGACAGTCTTCTCATCAGGCCGTATCGCCTCGTGCGCGCAAGGCCGCAGCAGCGACCAACATTAGCACTCAGGGCCTGGCAGGCTCGGGACCAAAAGGCCGGGTCATCGAGGAAGATGTGCTGGGTGCCAAGTCCGCAGCTGCACCTGTTGCCGTCGCCCCCACTCCGGTCGCAGTGCCAAGCATTGGCGATGTGAAGGGCCTCTCCCCCATGCGCAAGGTCATCGCAGAGAGTATGGTGGCGAGCAAGTTCCAGGCGCCGCATTTTTATGTGACGGTGGAAGTGGACATGCTGAACAGCGTGGCCTTCCGTCAGAATCTGGGTATCTTCAAGCCTTCCTATAATGACTTGGTACTCCGTGCTGCGGCACGTGCCTTGCAAGAATTCCCCCAGGTGAATGCGCAGTGGACCAATGAAGGCATTATGCAGCAGCCCCACGTAAACATGGGTATGGCGGTCGCCCTGGAAGAGGGACTCATCGTCCCGGTTATCCGGAATATGGAATCCATGAGCCTGCGTCAGATTCATGATGCTGCGCGCGACATGGCGGAGAAGGCGCGGACGGGCAAGCTCATGCCGGACGATTATACGGGCAACACCTTTACTGTATCCAACCTGGGCGTATTCGGTGTGGATGAATTCACGGCGATTATCAACCAGCCGGACAGTGCTATTCTCGCAGTAGGCCAGATGAAGGAGCAGGTGGTGGCCATTGATGGTGGTATTCAGGTACGCCCCATGATGAAGATGACCATATCGAGTGACCACCGTGTGGTCGATGGCTCGGTAGCGGCCCGGTTCATGGGTCGGATGAAACAGATTTTGGAAGAAGCTGATTTTTAGCAGGAATAGCGAAACCCACTGGTTCCCTATTTCGATGACCTGAAAGTTGAAAACAGATTAAATATTGCAAAAGTACGTCTCAACTCACTACGTCATTGTGAGGAGCGAAGCGACGCGGCAATCTCTTGGCCCCATAGCCTAGAACTCGTTCCCAGGCTCTGCTTGGGAATGCATACACCGGAGCTCTGCTCCGGAAAACAAGCGCGGTCGACCATGATTTTTACGACTTCAGCCCCGACTTGGTTCAGGAATGTAAACGCGGAGATTCCCGCCTCCGCGGGAATGACAAGAGGGTTAGGTATTTTGTATTTTTAACCGTATTACATTTTAATGCAAAGTTTTTAAGCGACGGTATCATGCGCGTCGTGCATAGTTGATAGACAGATAACAAGGATCACCCTTTGTGTTCTTTGTGCCCTTTGTGGTGAATACCTTTTTTTAATTGAAAATCCGTTTAAGCAAGGAGAAGATAAATGCCAAAGAGAATCATGGTTGATCCCAGTGAAACACGTAAGTCACGGAGTATTGAGTTTCAAAGTATTCCCGTCAATACCTACAGCAAGTCGGTGAAGGATGAGGTCAAGGGTGGCATGAGCAAGGCAACGCTCTTGCGGGTCTATCGCGATATGGCGGTGATTCGTGAGTTTGAGTCCATGCTGGACAGTATCAAGAAGACGCGTACCTATAATGGTATGGAATACAACCATGCTGGCCCGGCTCACTTGTCCATCGGGCAGGAAGCGGCTGCCGTCGGCGAAAGTCTCCATCTCGGTGTTGAAGATCATATCTTTGGTAGTCATCGTAGCCATGGTGAAGTTATCGCCAAGGGACTCCGCGCTGTGGAAGACCTGCAGAACATGGGGCACCTGGAAGAGCACATGACTTCTTGCTACGACGGGCGTCTCCTTTCGATTATTGATACACAACCCATCTCCGCTGGCAGCCTGGCTGTGGGTGGCAAGAACGGCATCAAGACCAATGAAGCCGAAGAGCGGGGCATCGACTTTTTGCTCTATGGCCTCCTTTCGGAAGTCTTTGGCAAGGACACGGGCTTTAACCGGGGAATGGGCGGGTCCATGCACGTCTTCTACACCCCCTTCGGTATTTACCCGAACAACGCACTTGTGGGCGGTAGCGCAGATGTGGCCACGGGTTCTGCACTGTACAAGAAAGTCCAACGCCAGGACGGCATTTCTATCGCCAATATCGGTGACGCTTCCATGGGTTGCGGCCCCGTCTGGGAAGCCATGGGTTTTGCCTCCATGAGCCAGTTCCATCAGCTCTGGGAAGAAGTGAATCGTGGCGGCCTACCCATTGTCTTTAACTTTATGAATAACTTCTATGGCATGGGCGGTCAGCCCATCGGCGAAACCATGGGCTTTGATAGCGTCGCACGGGTCGGTGCCGGGGTAAACCCGGAACAGATGCACGCGGAAACAGTAGACGGCAACAACCCCCTCGCTGTAGCCGAAGCCTATACGCGCAAGATGAAAATCATCAAGGAAGGGCGTGGCCCCGTACTCCTCGAAGTACAGTGCTATCGTCAATCGGGTCACTCGCCCAGTGACCAGTCTGCCTACCGTGAACGTGAAGAAATTGAAAAATGGCGTAGCGTGGATCCCCTCACCGAATTCGCAGGTAAGCTGGAAGCCGCAAAAATCGCCTCGGCCGATGACCTGGAAACAATTCGCAGTTATGCAACGGAGAAGGTGACGAAAGCCTGTGCCCTGGCCATTAGCGATGACGTGTCCCCGCGCATGGTCATGGGCATCGATACGGGCCTGGCTCCGCTCATGTTCTCCAATGAAATTGACGAGGAACTCCCCGGCCTCAAGTATGACGATGATGTGCTCATCCCCATGGAAGAGTGTCCGCGCCTCAAGATCATCAACAAGAAATCACGTAAGGGTGTGGATGAAAACGGCGAGGCCCTCAAGGGCACCAAGGCCATCACCTATGGTGAGGCCCTCTTCGAGTCTATCCTCCACCACTTCTACAATGACCACCGTCTGGTGGCCTATGGCGAAGAGAACCGGGATTGGGGCGGCGCATTCGCCGTGTACCAGGGCCTCACGGAATGTATCCCCTACCGTCGCCTCTTTAACTCGCCCATTTCCGAAGCGGCTATCGTCGGTACAGGTGTAGGCTATGCCATGGAAGGTGGCAAGGCCCTCATAGAACTCATGTATTGTGATTTCCTGGGTCGCGCGGGTGATGAAGTCTTTAACCAGATGGCGAAGTGGCAATCCATGAGCGCAGGCTATTGCAAGATGCCCGTGGTACTGCGTGTGTCCGTGGGTAGTAAGTATGGTGCACAGCACTCGCAAGACTGGACCGCGCTCTGTGCACACATCCCCGGACTGAAAGTGGTCTTCCCGGCAACGCCCTACGATGCGAAGGGTATGATGGCGACCGCACTCAGCGGTTCCGATCCCGTGGTCTTCTTCGAAAGCCAGCGTCTCTACTCCGGTCAGACTGAAATCTTTAACAAAGAAGGTGTACCTGCTGAGTACTACCGCATACCCCTCGGTGAATCGAACACCATCCAGGAAGGTAGCGATGTCACCATCCTTACGTTGGGTGCGACGTTGTATCGTGCTCATGAAGCAGCGCAAGAGTTGCAGGAGAAGCATGGTGTATCGGTAGAGATTATCGATGGCCGTAGCCTGGTACCGTTTAACTATGAGCCCCTCGTGGAATCGGTGAAAAAAACAGGGAAGCTCATTCTCGCGAGTGATGCCTGTGAGCGCGGGTCGTACCTCCACACCATCGCGTCCAACGTGACCCAGATGGCCTTCGACTATCTGGATGCGCCGCCTGTAGTACTGGGTGCCCATAACTGGATCGTGCCCCCGGCAGAAATGGAAGAGGATTACTTCCCGCAGCCGTCTTGGTTCATCGATGCTTACCATACCCACCTGAAACCGTTGGCCGGGTATACGCCGAGCACAGACAGGACCACTGAAACCATGATACGCCTGAGCCAGTACGGCGTGGTGTAAATCATAGCGAAGACTTCTGGTAATAATTGAAACATGACACGTAAAGGGCATCCCGATTAGGATGTCCTTTTTTTATTTGGATAGGGCATTTTAACCACAGAGCACACGGAGAACACAGAGGGGAAAATTTTGCGGGTGAAATAGTGACATTGTTTCTAATTTCTTGTCATTCCTGCGCAGG
>CALAXS010000184.1 GCA_937895305.1 uncultured bacterium | reverse complement strand
GTAAGTATACCAGAGAATCTCATATTCTGCCCCATCATCCTACCGATGAGTAGCTATTCTGTTTCATTGGGTGCAATCCGTACCCTGTATTCTACTCAACAGACGGCTTTTTGGCGGCTGCAGAAGAAAAATCACGCGAAGGCAGAGACAGCGCTAATACGCGTTGAACATTAGCCCCCATGATCTTCGCAATATCTTCATCGCTGAATCCAACCTCCATGAGTCCCTCTGTAATCATAGCGACCCCTGTCGTATCAATAGGTACCACTACCGCCCCGTCAAAATCAGACCCCAATGCAACATAATCCACCCCCACCAGATCCGCCGTGTATTTAATGGCCGCTACAATATGATCCACATCCTCGCCACAGACCGCAAAATCAAAAAAACCGATACCAATGAGTCCACCCGTAGCAGCAATGCCCTGGAGTTGCTCATCTGACAAATTCCGGTTGTTATCGCACGTCCCCTTCACCCCGGTGTGCGAGGTCACCACGGGCCCCGTAGCCATTGCCAGCACATCATCCACCACCTTGGACGAACAATGGGCCAGATCAACAATGATGTGGAGTTCCTGCATGAACTCAATGACCACCTTCCCAAACTCGGTGAGACCATACTTTTTCATGCCGTGCATGGACCCCCCCACCAGATTATCGAAGAAATGGGTGGGGGCCATCATGCGGTAGCCCGCATTATAGAGGACCCGCACATTCTCCAGGTCCCCCTCCAGGGCATGGAGCCCTTCAACACCCAGAAAGCCCGCTGTGATCTTCGGGTTCGTTTTACGTTTCTCCACATACTCCGCCAGGTCTTCTTTAGTCTCGATAACCGTAAGTACGCCCTCGCTTCTGCGTGCTGCATCATGGAGTCGCTGCGCCTGGTACAACGCGCGCTCATGAGAACTGAGCCAGGTCGAAGCCGGCCAACCCGAGATAAACGTCAACGGTATCATCTGGTCAAGCTTGTCTTCCGTAGCCACCGAATTCTGACCATAGGGCGTACGCGTCGCAGCAGTGAATCCCTGTAACGCCACATTCCCCTCCAGCAAACGGGGAACATCCACATGGCCCCGCGTATCCCGGTCCAGCAAATCACGATTCCATAACGTGGCATCACAATGGAGATCCGCTACAAACAATGAATTATGTAACTTCGCCGCTTCTTCCGACACCGTGTATGGACCGGGAAACACCGTTTCATTCATGGAAACCATGAGCTTGCCCGGGACAACCGTAAACAGATACAGGAATAAACCTGCAACGGAAACAAGGATTAGGATACCGATAATCTTGATGATTTTTTTCATGAAACAACTCCGTTCTATCGCGCAAGAATACCACATGAAGTTCAGCCGATGAAGCTTTAAGCATTGACCCTGCTACACACCACTCCCTACAATCGCAAGACAGGGAGTTCACCGAACATGAAGATTCGAAATATGATAATCACAATGGCCTGCGTGCTGCTGCTCAGTGGCCTGGCATCTGCTGCACCCGTCACAGTCGACATCCAACAAATCACCCACGGCCCCCGGCACCATTTCTTCGGTTACATCGGCCATGTTCGCACCATCCCCTGGAACGCTTCCGGGCGCTATATCCTCGCCCTGCGTACCGACTTTCAGGAACGTATGCCCGGCGCGAAGGATGCTGCGGATGTCATGCTCATCGATACGCAAAACAACTATACGGCAGAAAAAATCGAAGAATCACGGGGCTGGAACTTTCAACAGGGCACCATGTTCTACTGGAACCCCGATGTCGCGGAAACACAATTTTTCTTCAACGACCGCGACCCGGAAACAGGCAAAGTGTTCTGTGTTCTCTACGACATCAGTACCCGCAAACGGGTTAAGGAATACCGTTTCGAAGATACCCCGGTGGGTAACAGCGGGGTCATGCAGGGCGGTGGTCACTTTATGGCTATCAACTATGCGCGGCTTGCACGCCTCCGCCCTGTAACCGGATACCCCGATGCCTGGGACTGGACAGAGGGGGTAGTACATCCTTTTGACGACGGTATTTTCAAGGTGAATATCAAGACAGGCGAAAAAACCCTCATTGCCTCCTACGCGCAAATAGCAGCGAAGCTGCGCCCCTCACGTCCCGATGTAGATCAACGCGCCCTCTTCATCAACCATACCCTGTGCAACCGCGACGATGACCGGGTCTACTTCTTTGCACGGGGCGACTTCCGGCAACCCGACAAAATCAACCACCCCTTTACCATGAACACCTATGGTGGCGCGTTGACCTTGCACGAACAACACATCGGCGGCCATCCCGAATGGGCCGAAGGCCACCACATGTTGGGTAATGTAGACGGGGCACAAGCAGTCTATGACACCGACACTAAAAAAGTGGTGGGCGCACTGGGGGACCGGAAGATCTTTCCCAACCCCGAAGGCGACATCGCACTATCGCCCGATGGCACCTGGTTCGTTAACGGGAACAAGCGGGGCGACAAGATTTATTACACCTTCTATCGCATGGCCGATGGACTCGTTGTTAAAGGCGGCCCCATGGAAATCGGTGAATTCCGGAAAGGCGAACTCCGTATCGACCCCGGACCCGACTGGAACCGCGAAGGGAATGCAATCCTCGTACCCGGACTGGGCGATGACGGTACCCGCCAACTCTTTGTCCTGCGACTCAAGGGGATGGACGAATAGGGATACTAATGCTTGTCACCCTTGCGAAGGTAGGGACCTCCGTGTCACCACTACAGACTAACCAGTCGAAGCTGGCGGACTACCAGTCAATTACAACTACCATTTCAAATTCATGGTTTGTAGCTACCAAACGGGGATTCCCGCCTACGCGGGAAATATAAAATGTATCTTCCCCGCGAAGGCGGGGACCTCCGTGTCACCACTACAGACTAACCAGTCGAAGCTGGCGG
>CALAXS010000183.1 GCA_937895305.1 uncultured bacterium | reverse complement strand
GAGATGTTATACTATGTCCGAAAAGCCCGAACAGAATTTTGCTAACCATACGGTATTCCCTGCACTTTTCATCATTCAGGCCGCTGGAGTGCTGGCAGCAGTCATTATCGCTGCCGTTGGCTTCTTTATGCTTCACGAATCGATGGGTCCCAAGCTTATAAGTTTTGCAGTAATCCTCCATGGACTGGTTGCCATTTCGATGGTGATCAAGCTACGCACCAATTCGCTTATGGTTCAGGATCGTGTCGTGCGGCTCGAGACCCAGGTACGGCTGGAACGCATCCTGCCTGATGATTTGAAGGAAGCGGCACGTGGACTGACCTTGGCCCAACTCATCGGGGTGCGCTTTGCCAGTGACGCAGAAATAACCGAGCTTGTCCGTAAGGTCTTGGCAGAAAATATTCAAAGTGGAAAAGAAATCAAACAGCTGGTCAAGGACTGGCAGCCCGACCACATGCGCATCTAGGCAAGGCGCAGGGTCTGAAAAATAAATACTCAGGAATCTCATGGTACAACGAAAAGCGAAACAACGCCCCAAGCACAATCGTGCAGGCACCCCCAATCCCGGCAAACGAAAAGCCAAAGTAAAACGTACTCTACGTTTAGGTCAGAAGCGTAAGGAATTCGCTATATCCGGCGCGATGAATGTCGTGTGGCCTGGTTTGAACGAGTGGGAAAAAGTGAATGAAAAGGATTTCAAACGCTTCTTTCGTTTTGAGACGCTGGAAAATGCGATTCAGGGCTTGCTCCGCAATCCGGAATGCCACATCATGCAGAGCATCCAGGCGGTTATGGGGCGTGAAGTACTCACCCAGTTGAGCTTTCGCATCGTTCATGAAAGCAGGGCCGATCTTACCTTTAAACTGGAGGCGGTAAACGCCAAGAAAAAGCCCGGCCATTTCGCATTCATCGTGGCCAAGAATGACCAGGAATGCACCACAGTCGTCAACGCCAAATACCGGCGATTGTTGCAACTCCATCAGCAGGTACCCAAGTACACGGTAAAGCCGTTGGAGCTGGGCACCCTCTATCTCCCTGATCGCCACCGCCGGAAAGAAAATGATCGTGATATTGCAGCTTACATGACCTCGTGGCCTCTGGGCTTCGTGCCGCTTATCCGTCATCAATCCGGGCAATATGCGGCCTATGAAGACACTGTACGTCTCTTGCGCAAGGTAGAAACACAGCAGGTTAAAATGCGTCTCTCCGAGATGCTTATCGAAAGCTACGATGCCATGACGCGCGAATGTGCTGCCATTCCCAAAGCCAATGATGGTAATTTGCTGGTGAAGCGGGATAAAAAGACCCCGGCACGCGTTGTATTCGTGGGGGCTGATCTGCACCGCATTCGCATGTCGCCAGCCAAACTCATCGGCAGTATCGTGGGCAGTGAAGAGGATGCCAATTGCATACCTATCCTCCCGGAGGAACCAATTAAGCTGGTTGAGGCATTAAACAATGTATTGGGAAAAGAGACCGCCATCACCTGGATCAGTCAGTACGTTGGTGCAGCGGACAAACATAAGGTACCTACCCCCCATCCAGACTATCTGGATGCACTCCGGGAACGGGTACCCTCATAAGGTAGTACGTGTGTTTAGCGGGTTAACAATTCAGCGTTATAGCAGAATGGGGATTCTTTCCACCGTTCTGATTCTCTTTTCTGCCACTGCATGGACCGCTCCACCGCTCTTCTATGTCTCTACCCAGGGCAATGATAGCTGGACCGGTACCCTGAACATGCCCAATGCTGAAGCAAGCGATGGCCCTTTTCTCACCGTACACCGTGCGCAGGAGGCCCTGCGCGCTTCGGATACGAGCCAGGGTGCTGCGGTGTATATTCGCGAAGGCAGGTATCACCTTGACCGCCCGTTGGAACTCGGCCCATTGGACTCCGGTAATGACCAGGCGCCCGTTCGTTGGCAAGCTTATGCACAGGAAGAAGTACACATCATAGGCGGGATAACGCTCTATGACTACACGGATAGTGTTAAAGGCATTTATTCCCTTTCACTTAGCGATCTAATTCCACCAGAAAAGCGTTTCTGGCAACTTTTCCATGAAGGTAAGCGTCAAACCCTCGCACGCTGGCCCAACGCGGGTGAGGGCGAACTACCGGGCGGTGGTTGGACCTATATTGCAGCGGACACCCAAAAAAATTCCAGAAACACTTTTACGTACCTCGGTGATCGACCCAACAGCTGGGCGGCCCGCAAAGATATTGAGGTGTCCATCTGGCCCAATCACAATTGGTGGCAGACTATTGTGCCTGTCAGCAAAATCAAAACGGGTACGAACACGATTACGTTGAATCGCGACCTCCCCTATACACTCCAGCCGGGTCGACGATTTTTCTTCCAGAACATACGCGAAGAACTCGACGCACCGGGTGAATGGTATTACGATCCTGACACACAGGTACTCGACTTCTATCCTCCTGAATCCAGCACTGAAGTTCCAATGACCATTATCCCCATGCTGGACCACGCCATCCTCATGGAAGGTGCTGCACACATTAACCTCATGGGCCTCACTATTGAAGCTACCCGGAAAGAGGCTGTACGTATCACTGATTCCACGCAAATTCTTTTCGCGAAAAGCACGGTCCGTAATACAGGTGATTTTGGTGTAGTCATTCAGGGTGGCGAACGTAATCGTGTTGTGGGTTGTGATGTCTATGACACAGGGCGTGGTGGAATCTGGCTGGAAGGAGGCGATCGTATGACCCTGGCACCGGCGGGGCATCAGGCTGTAAATAATGACATTCATCATTTCGGTACCCTCTACCAGAATTATAATAACGGCATTCACCTCAAAGGGGTAGGGAATTTAGCCCGAAACAATCATATTCATGATGGGCCTCATAATGGCATTCTGCTAACCGGTAATGAGCACCGCATCGAA
>CALAXS010000182.1 GCA_937895305.1 uncultured bacterium | reverse complement strand
GATACACCATGGACCAGCTCAAATTCTTAATGCCCTATGGGATAGCTGTGAAATTTTTTATTTATATTTAGGATACTGCAAACCATGAACGTAAAAAATTGGTATAGCATAAGTATGCTGGGCCTGCTCTTCAGCGGGTTGTGCCTTACCGGGTGTCAGCCTGCGAAATCGGTAAAAGTAGATACGGGCGCATCAGCAGCACCGACTGTGGAAACCGCACTCGAAGTCGAAACAGAAGACACACCGGAATTGGAAGTGCAACTGGCAACTACGAAGCCGGGGCCGACCAGGGCGAAACAAGAGCCCGTTAATCTTGTTGCTGAAGTGGAGATGCTGCGTCGTGAAGTGGTGGCCACCCGTAAAGAGATTCATCATCTACAGGCCACACTTGATGTACTGGTGAATCAGGTGATGACGGACCTGGCAGAGGAAAATGATTTTCTCCGCTCAGAAATCGTGGCCATCTATGATGAACAAATCGAGTTTGAGGAGAATACCTTGAACTCGGGATTGCTGGCGCCTGTAGCGGAAGATGATCAGGATATGCCGCGACCCGAAGCCTATGAGACCGCCTACACCATCATCAGTGAATGGGGGCGGAGTCCTGAAGATGCTGCGAAGTTACCGGGCAAGGTCGCTTCGTTGAAAGGGATGATAATCGCTGTACCGGAGAACTGGGGGCCCGGAGAGATTGAAACGCTGGGGCGAAACCTGCATGAGGACTTTGCGGACTACGACAACATCAACATTGAGATACTGCGGGGGGTCGCAGCCGCAGAAGCCTACAGCGAGGACAACGCCGCCTCTGCCAATGCGCGGGTCATGAGTATATCGAAGCACAAGACCAGTGGCCGGGATCTCCTCTTGTATATCCAGGATGAAGAAGTGACTGTGCTTACACCATAAAGTACGGTATCAGGTCGGTGTCCTGCGGAGCAGGATCAGGGCAATAAGCGCGAAGGTGACATTGGCCAGCCAGGCAGATGCGACCGGGGGAATCAGGTGGATACGCCCCACCCCCACACAGAAGTACCAGGTGAGGATGTAGCAGAGGCCGATGATGATGCTCATGCCGAGTCCTGCCAGAACACCACCGCGCTGGATACGTAGCGCGAAGGGCAGCGCCAGTCCGATCATGATGAAACAGATGACCGGGCGGGCAAATTTAATGTGGTAATCAATCCACTGGGTGCCCGTAGGGGTGCCACTGGCCTCGGCACGTCGCAGGTCATCGGCCAGCACAGCAGAAGATTTACTGTCCGGTGTCTCGCGCAGGGCGAATAGTTCTTCCGGGGGTTCGCTAAAGGGCGCAACTTCCTGGGTGATACGGCGCTGTATGCGTGAACCGGACGAAGAAATCGCATAAATGCCTTCCAGGCCATCTTCCAGAATCCAGTTACTTTTATCAGGATCCCAGTAAATGCGCTTGGCCCGGAGATCATGAATGGTGCCGTCGGTGGTGTTCTGGAGAAAAACATCCTGTCCTGTGAGGGCGCGGTAATTGAATTGGAGTATGTGGCATTTCCAGCCGTTAGCGAGGTGGGGCCAACTGACCACATCAACAGCACTGGTACTGTGACGGCTGAAGTATTCGCTTTCAATGTGGCGTGCGGTCCTGTTGGCTTGAACACCCAGACTGTCTTCAAGGAAGAAAGCGCCCACCGCCAGGAGCAAGGTCGTGAGAATTGGAAACAGGGCAAGGCGCATAATACTGACTCCCCCCGCCAGGGCTGCGGTAATTTCCTGATCCTGGGCTGCTTTACCCAGCGTCATAAGGGCCGCTACCAACACGGCAAGGCTGAGGGTGTGGTATTGAAAGATGATGGTGGGGATAAAGCTGAGATAGTACTGAAGGCTGATACCGATGGGCACATCGTATTTAACCAGCTGTTCATGACGGTGCATAATATAATCGACCAGCACGAAAAGCAGCACAAATGCGATGAGGATTTTCGCAATTGCGCTGATGTATTTTCGTGTGAGATATCGATCGTAGAGGGTCATGGGCCACCAGTTCCGATTAAGGACGTAGTATAGCTTATCCAGGTGGGATCCTGCCACGATGCACGCGGATGGAAACTATTCCATGGTCTTTGCAGCCAGTTTCAACGCGGTGAGTACGACCTTGCCAATCCTGTTTCCACTCTCCGTATTGGTAAAGACGACCGCTCCGGTTTGGGTTTCAGGGCGAAGTGCAAGGAAAGTGGAAATACCGGGGTCGCCACCACTGTGGTACCAGTATTGATTGCCCTCTGGCATGCTACGCCCGTACCAGGTAAGTCCTTGTGTACTTCCCGGCTCGTCTGAATTCTCGCGCTGGGTGCGGAAGATTTCCTGCACCGTTTCCGGCTTCAGGATTGCACCGCCATCATTCAGAAAGGCCTGGCCGAATCGCGCTAGCTGATGAACACTGGTGCGAATCAGGCCATCTGGATAGTTGGGGAAACTGTAGAGGCACAGGGGTGCCAGGGTCCGGGCTTCAGGCGTACCGGAATAAAGGGCCCGGGCATGCTCAACTTTCAGCATGGCGTTGGTGGCATATTGGTAAGGCACTGCATGAGTCGCTTCGTCAATATCTTTTATACGCCATCCGGTGTTGTTCATGTTCAGCGGTGCGAAAATATGCTCCTTGCAGTACAGGGAAAACTCCGTTCCGGTGACTTCCTCGACCAGCAAGCCGAGTATGCCATAGCCAACATTGGCGTATTCATGTTGGGTGCCGGGGGCATCCGCAAGGAAATTTTTTTCCGAATCGTAGTACGCCCCTCCCGGGCTCACATACCCTTCCACCCAATCGCGTAGCGTTACCGTTGGATCGCCACAGGCGTAGCTGTCCCCATACGATGGACCATCCTGCACAGAAGAATGATGGATGAGCAACAGTCGTGTGGTGATGGCCTGGTCAGGGTGATTGGGGTTGCGTACTGGAAAAGGTAAGTACGTATTTATATCTGCATCTAGGTCTACCTTGCCCGCTTCGACCAGCTGCATGACTGCAGCCCCCGTGATAGTCTTGGAAATGGAACCGATGTTCTGGATATGGTCTGGTGTGTAGGGCACCTGTTCTTCGCGATTGGCGAAGCCATGGCCAAAGGACCACAGGATGTCTTTGGCGTTGAAACAACAGGCACTCAAGCCCATATCCTTTTTCGCAAGCGCTTTGTCTGCGATATAGGCTTCCAATGCGGCAAAGGACTGGAGTTCAGACGCTGCGGCTGCGCCAGGACGTGGTACCCCGGCAATCATTCCCGCAGTGGCAGTGAGGAGACCCAGATTGAACTGGCGTCTGGATATGGGGGGCATGGGCTTTTCCTTTATGATGGTAACTCGGAGCAGTTTAGTCGTTTGGAACCGCTATGTCGAGGTCCAATCGTGTACATTCTATCCAGATTTTAGATGATTACCAGATAAAAAAGGTTTATTAGGGATTAATGAGGCATTTAACATAAAAT
>CALAXS010000181.1 GCA_937895305.1 uncultured bacterium | reverse complement strand
GCCACCCCTGGCCATTGCCACCCTCCACTGGTAAAATCTTGAAACCTGAACAGGATATTCTGGTCCAGTATTAGGTAGCGGGGGATTTTTTTATCCTTTTTTCAGGGTTTACACGCTATACTATTGCCACAATTGCAATTTTGAAACGAAAAACATCCAATCAAGGGGAGCAGCAATGCGCTATCTTACCGTAGTAACCATTCTTATTCTGGCCACAGGCGGCCTTATTCTCACAGGCTGTGGCAATGAAAAAGCAGCACCAGCACCAGAAAAAGCACCTGTAGAACAAGCTCCTGCCGATGAAGCGCCTGCACCCGCAGAAGCCCCGGCTGTAGAAGAAGTGGCTGCACCAGCAGAAGCGGCCTATGTCATAAAGCCCGGCCCAGACGTGCAAACCGAGCTACAAGAAGCACTTATCATGGCTGAACCCGGCGATGTCATCCAGCTGGAAGAAGGCGTATTCAAGCTCGAACTCGGCCTCTCCCTCGATGTAGACAACGTGACCCTTCGTGGTCGCGGCATGGAAAAATCTATCCTCGACTTCAAAGGCCAGGTAGCTGGCGCAGAAGGCCTGCACGTTACCAGTGACAACGTACTTCTCGAAGACTTCGCCGTCATCGACACCAAAGGCAATGGCATCAAATCCCATAGTGCCAACAACATCATCTACCGCCGTATACGCGCAGAATGGACCGCTGGCCCCCAAACTGAAAACGGTGCTTATGGCCTCTATCCTGTTAGCTCCGAAAATGTACTCGTCGAAGAGTGCATCGCCATTGGCGGCTCAGACTCCGGCATCTACGTGGGGCAATCCAAGAACGTTATTGTTCGTAATTGTCTCGCACAATTCAACGTTGCGGGCATCGAAATTGAAAACTGCCACAAGGCGGATGTCATCGGTTGTGTCGCCACTAAAAACACAGGCGGAATCCTGGTCTTTGATTTGCCTGACCTGCCCCAGCAACATGGCCACGACGTACGCCTCCTCGACAACCGGGTCTTTGGCAACAACACCCCCAACTTCGCTCCCGCAGGCAACATTGTAGGCCAGGTCCTTGCAGGTACTGGCATCTCGGTCATGGCCAATACCAACGTGGAAATTTTCAACAACTATATTCGTGATAATGACACAACCAGTATTGCCATTGGTTCTTACTTCACGACCGGTAACAAGATTAAAGATCCCGAATATTACCCCTACAGCGAGCGCATCCATATCCATGGCAACACGCTGGGGCCATGCGGCACCAAGCCTGATGGTGAAAAGGGTAAATTACTCGAACTAGCTTTCGGCAACCCCATCCCCGATATTCTCTGGGATGGCGTGACCAATCCGGAAAAGGTAAAGGACGGTGTATTCGATAAAGAATCACGAATTCTGATTGGTGAAGGCAACGTCAAAGAAGGCGGTGAACTTACCTTTGGTAACATTGGTGGTATGGTTGCGCTAACCGATCCCATGAATGCTGAACCCTCAACAGACATGAGTGAGAACACAGGGTCTTACCCTGCTATTGCACCTGTAGTTATCGAAGGGGTCTAGGCATGCCCCACCAGAGTTCCAGGCTGTCGTCACGGTGGGTGACGGCAGCAATAGTGGGCTGTGTCTACGCCTTCTCGGCATGGGCATGGGGGAGCCAAACACCGCCCGTACACATCGACGTGTCCGACGGCCCTGCCCCTTTTGTCAGTGCCTATAACCTCTTCAAAGACAATGCACGCCAAATCCCCAACGACAGCGTGCTGCCCTACGACGTAAACACGCCTCACTTCGCAGACTATGCCACCCTCCACCGCTTTATCTGGCTACCCCCCGACACCCGGATCACCTACCAGGAAGATCATAGCCTGGATTACCCCATGGGCGCTGCCATCATCCTCACCGTGGCCTACCAAAACGACATCAACGATGCTGCACAAGGTCAGCAACTCGTCGAAACCCGGCTCCTCGTCTATACCCCCGACGGTTGGGTCGCCTTTCAATACCAATGGGATGCCACCTACACCGACGCCAAGCTCGCCCTCGCAGGCGGCAAGACCCCTGTCACCTGGTCCCACTTTGATGGTGAAGCACGTGCCATTGACGTGCTCATCCCCAATCGCAGTCAATGTGCCATGTGTCATAACCTCGACGATGAATTTCTCCCCCTCGGCCCCATGCATGCCCGCAACCTCAATCGGGACTACACCTACCCCGAAGGCAAAGAAAACCAGCTTGCCCACTGGCTGCGTACAGGCTACATCAAGGCACTGCCAGAAGAGACAAACACTATCCCAGCCCTGCCCGTCTGGAATAATCCCGACACCGGTACGGTGAACGAACGCGCACGCGCCTACCTGAACATGAACTGCGCCAGTTGCCACCAGCCCGGCGGACTCGCCTGGACCTCTGGCCTCGATCTCCGCTACGACCAGGAAAGCCCCGTACGCTTCGGTGTTTTCAAGGCCCCAGTCGCCGCAGGCCGTGGCGTAGGTAAAGGCCGCTACGGCATCGAACCCGGCGACCCCGATAGCTCCATCCTCTACCACCGCATGGCCTCTACCGACCCCGGCATCCGCATGCCCGTCGTCGGTCGTGGTCTGGCCCACGAAGAAGGCCTGGCCCTTATTCGGGAATGGATAACCCAAATGGACTATCCCGAACTGCGCGCAGCGGAAGAAGCCGCCGCAACAACCAATAACCAACGATAAAATCTACATGGGGGAATACATGATGAAACAGAAACTTATAACGACAAGTACGTTGATGACCGCTACGCTGTCTATCCTGATACTCGGGGCCTGTTCCAACAGCACCGACACAGCATCCGACACCAAGGCACCTGCACCAGTAGCCCCCGCTGAAGACAACGAAGCTATGGAAGAACTCTTCGCCGACTCCATGGAAGTTAGCGATACCCCGGTCGATGCTGCTGCAGCCCCCGCAGGGAACGGAAGCATCAACGTGGACATCACCGCCAAGCCCCCCGGGTACCTCTCCGAATATGGCCTCTTCAAAGACATGGCCCGACAGATTCCCAACGACGGTGTATACCCCTATGAACTCAACAACGGCCACTTCTCCGACGGCCTGGATGTACAACGATTTATCTGGATGCCCCAGGGCTCCCAGGCCACCTATAACGATGCCCTTCGCTTCGATTTTCCTGTGGGCACCCTCCTCCTCCAGACCTTCAGCTACGGCGACAAGTGCATTGAATCCCGTCTCCTCCTGCGACAAACCGAGAACTGGACCCTCACCGCATACAAATGGAACGACGAAGGCACCGATGCACGCAAAGCCGTTGCAGGCGGCATCGTCACCCTGACTACAGACGAAGGTGTGGACCCCGAAAAATACATCATCCTCAACATGAACGACTGTAAACGCTGCCACGAAAACCAGGAAACACTCTTCCCCCTCGGCCTCACCGCACGCAACCTTAACCGCGACATAAACACCAGCGATGGACCCCAAAACCAGCTTGCCCACTGGGTACAATCCGGTATCCTCACCGACGCACCCCAGGACACAGCGGACTATCCTGCGGGTGTGCAATGGGACAACCCCGAGAGTGGCTCCATAAACGACCGTGCCCGCGCCTGGCTCGACACCAACTGTGCACACTGCCACAACCCCCTGGGTGCTGGCAACATGTCCGGCCTCGACCTCAGCATTACCCAGCAAGACCCCCTCCGCATCGGCATCTACAAACCACCCGTCGCCGCAGGCCGTGGCTCCGATGGGCACAAGTTTTCCATCGACCCCGGCAGCCCCCAAACCTCCTTCATCGTCCGACGCCTCAATTCCATTGACGCTGCCGTCATGATGCCCCCCCTCGGTCGCATGAAAGCAGCCGAAGCCCCCGCCACACTCGTCGCCGAATGGATCGCAGCGATGAAATTTGGCGAGGCCGAAGCCGAAGAGCTCAAGGCCAAACAACTTGCTGAATTCGAACGCCTCCAAAAAGAAGCCGCCGAACTCGAAGTCGCCCAGTAAACAATCAAAAAAAACATGGTGCTCAAGCACACGACATTCCCGTTGATGTCCACTAGTTCGTCGCCAGAATTTTCGAACCGAACATTATCTATAGTTTGTCACCCCTGCGAAAGCAGGGGTCTCCCTACCGCCACTCCAAGGTTGAAAGCAACAAAGAAGTCTATAATTCCGCTTTAGCCATTGTATTGTCTTCATCCATTGCGAAAAATACTGTTCAGAATTTATCACCTGGATCCCCGCTTTTACAGAAATGACATCAATGGTGGTCAACATGCAGAATATACACGATGACACCACCCGCTAATATGAGACATACCCTCACCGACCTCTACCAACACATGGCCAACCACTACGGGCCCACCCACTGGTGGCCCGGCGACAGCCCCTTCGAAATCGCCATCGGCGCCATCCTCACCCAGAACACCGCCTGGACCAACGTCGAACGAGCCATCCAAAACCTCAAAGACCAGGACCTCCTTGCGCCCCAGGCCCTCCTCGATGTCGATACCCCCACCCTCGAAACCGCACTCCGCCCCTCCGGTTACTTCCGGCAAAAGGCCAAACGACTCCGCATCTTTTCTGAACACCTCATCACCCACTACACTGGTGACATGGCCAACCTCGCCCAACGCCCCCTCGGTGAACTGCGCGAAGAACTCCTGACACTCCACGGCATCGGCCCCGAGACCGCCGACGACATCCTCCTCTATGCCTGCGACCACCCCGTCTTCGTCGTCGATGTCTATACCCGCCGCATCCTCTCCCGCCACGGCATCGTCCCGCCCGACATCAAATACGAGGCCCTCCGCGCTACCTTCGAAGACCACCTCCCCCACGACCTCCAGACCTTCCGCGAATTCCACGGACTCATCGTCTTCACCGCCAAAGATTTCTGTAAGAGTAAAGCGAGTTGCGAAGGCTGCCCACTGGTGTCCTTACTCAAAAAGGGCCAACCAAAGCTTTAACCTGTTGCCTCCCGCTCCACTTCATGCTAGGCTGTCTACTCATGCATAGCCAAAGGAGCCCCCGCCATGACACCCCGCATTATCAGTCTGCTCGCCATTGCACTCCTCCTCCCACTCACCCTGCCCAGGGTTGCGGCCGATACCAGTGACGATCGCAAACCCGCTCAGGTCATGTCCTTTCACGGTGCTGGTTGGCTGGAACGGCCCGAGCGCATGGAAGAAGAGCAGCCTTTCGAAGTCATCAAGGCCATGGGCGTGAAGCCTGGTGATGTGGTGGCGGACATCGGTTGTGGCTCAGGTTTTTTTGCCCGCAAGATGGCGAAGGTTGTCGGCGAAAAAGGCAAAGTCTACGGCGTAGACATCCAGCCGGAGATGATCGAAATACTCAAAAAGAAATGCGCCGAAGAAGGTATCGAAAACGTCATACCCGTACTCAGCGAAGAGACCGACCCCCTCCTCGAACCCGGCACCATCGACTGGATGAT
This sequence comes from uncultured bacterium, assembly GCA_937895305.1. Classification (GTDB taxonomy): domain Bacteria; phylum Hydrogenedentota; class Hydrogenedentia; order Hydrogenedentales; family JAEUWI01; genus CALAXS01. Next base: position 10,308 of record CALAXS010000181.1, on the reverse strand, counting down.
TCTCGCCGACGTATACCACGAGTTCCAGCTACCTGAACCCATGCTCGCCAAGATGCGCGCCGCCCTCAGCGAAAATGGAAAGATTTGTCTCCTCGAGTATCGTTTATTGGGCGACTCGGCGAAGCATATCAAGGTTGACCACCGTATGTCCGTCCCGCAAGTGCTAAAAGAATGGCAAGCCGCTAACTTCGAGCTCGTGGACCTGCAGGAATTTCTCCCCCACCAGCACCTCTTCATTTTCCAGAAACGCCCCGACTGCAAGTAGTGTTGGTCTACAGGAGTCCCCTCTGAAGTGTGATCGAGGGGAACGAGAAAAAACCAGGCCCACTGGTTCCCATGCTCTGCGTGGGAATCTGGGCGATTCTGAATCTCTTACCGAGGCAGAGCCTCGGTGTATGCATTCCCAAGCTGGAGCTTGGGAACGAGGTAGTGTCGCCGTGCGTTTCCTGCTAACCTAAGAGGCGGCCCTTCGACGACTTAATCCCCGACATAATCCGCTCAAAAGCTTCCGCATCTTTACACGAAGAAACCGCCTCAGCCCGATCCACCAGCCCATTCTTGAATAGCTCCACCGAGTATTGGTCAAAAGTCAGCATATCCCCGTCTGCTTCCATGATGCCATGCAGCTTCTCCAAATCCCCATCAATGATGGCATCCCGCACCATGGGAATGCCTCCAATCAGAATTTCATTACAGGGTATTCGCCCTCCGCCAATTTTTTTCAACAAACGCTGACACACTACCATGCCCAACGTATACGCAATTTCCTGGCGAATCAGGTCACGCTCATCCTGCGGGAAATAAGAGATCATACGGTTCACTGTGTCCACCGCCGTCGTCGTATGCAAGGTACTGAACACCATGTGCCCGGTTTCCGCAGCACTCAACCCCGCACGAATCGTATCCAGGTCACGCATTTCACCCACCAGAATCAAATCCGGATCCTGACGCAGTGCCCCGCGCAACGCCGCTGCAAACGATGTTGCATCACGCCCCACCATCCGCTGTGAAATAATACTTTCCTTATCCGTGTACACGAACTCCACCGGATCCTCAATCGTAATAATATGTACCTTGCGTATCTGGTTGATGTAATCCACCAGCGAAGACAAGGTCGTCGACTTACCACTACCCGTCACACCACAGACCAGGAACAGACCCCGATGCTCCTTCGTCACCCGCATCACCTGCGGACTCAGGTTCAACTGCGCTATGGGTAACGGTTCCTCCGGTATCAACCGGATGGCCAGCGCCATGGCACCCGTCTTCACGTAACCACTACACCGTAAATACCCCAGTCCCGCAGCGTGGTATTGAAAACTCGACTCTTTCTCACGATCCAGCTGCTCCAGTTCACTCTCCCCACCCAGCTCCAGAATGATGTCACGCATATCCTGTAACGACAGCATGGTAGTATCCGGAATGGGCTCCAGATCATTGTCCACACGCACGAAAGGTCTATTGCCTGCACGCAAGTGTAAATCCGACGCACCCATCTCAGACATCTTCTCTACCAGCATATTGATATTAAAGCCCGCACTGATGAACGAATCCACTGTCATGGACCAGGATTTCGAGCGCAATGAGTCCTTGATATACTTCTCCACTAACGTATCAATGGGCAGCAACTGCGGTAACTGTCGCCATTCAAAAGAGGGTAAGGTCAACTCAATCTGCCCACTCTCCATGGTCAACCGTGCGCCAATCTTGGTCGCTGCCAAATCCGCCTGAACCTGCTCCGTCGTCACCCCCTCCTTATGCACAAATTTGATACGCACCTTGTCCAGTCGCTGCTTGCAATCCTGACCCTTGATGAATAACACACAGCCCTTCGTCTCAAAGCGAACCTTTTCAGGTAGCCCCTGATCACGCAAGATGGCCTTCACACCCAAATGAAATATATCCAGGATCGTACTGGTCGATTTACTACCGATAAACATCTAGATTCAGACCTCCCAGGCACATCATAAAATAAACGATGGTCTCATTTGCCAAGTTACCAAGAGGAAAAGTCTAGCACGCAGACCATGGCGTGTCAAAGATAAACACTATACACAGCAATAAGAATACTGCGCTCAGGAATGGGCGGGTTCAGGAAGTCGCCGCGCTATCATCATTGGTATAATCAGTGAAGCAGCCCCCAGAAAATACGCTGCTGGTGCACCCAGCCGCCAATACATGACACACGCCACCAACGGACCAACGACCCGTCCCAACGCACCCAGCGAACGAAACAACCCCATAATCCGACCCTGCTCCTCCGGGGGTGTATACACACTCACCAAGGACGTCAAACACGGGTTCACCTGCGCCGAACCCACCGCGATACAGAAGAGCCCCAGATACAATACCCAGATATTGGCCCATAGCCCCACAGCACCAATCAAGACCAATCCCGGAATGGAAGCATATAAGCCATGCATGGCCATGCGCCGTGTCCCGATTTTGCCCGATTGCCGCCGTACATAGCCCCCCTGCATCAACGCCAGCACCAGGCCCACAAACACAAACATCATCGCATTGCCCTGCGGTGTAAAGCCCATGTGCTCCACCGCTACGAAGGTCAACGTAAACTCCATCCCCGAAAAAGCCAGAATAAAGAAGAAATAACTCAAATTCGTACGGCTTACCCCGGGAAACTTCTCCACATGAAACAACTTGAACGGATTATTTGAACGCCGCATAAGAGGCTTCGCATTTTCAGGCCGGGTCTCCGGTAGCAACACACCCACCAATACCAGATTTAACAAGGACAACACCGCTGCCAGCCCCGCTGCCATAGACCATGGATTCACCCCATAATCCGCCAGTGCAGGATACAGCGCACTAATATCAATGAGCGACATAATCCCGCCCAGCGCGGGTCCCAGAATAAACCCAAGCCCAAAAGCCATCCCCACAATCGCCATCCCCTTTGTACGATTCTGCTCCGTTGTCACATCCGCCACCACCGCAGTTGCTGTAGAGAGATTGGCCCCCATAAGCCCGCCCAACAGACGCGAAGCGACCAAAAAACTGAAAGAACCCGCAAAGAACCAGAGTACATAGGATATAAAAATACCGAAAATAGAGAGCAGTAAAACCGGCTTGCGCCCTACCCGATCGGACAGGGCACCGAATAAAGGTGCCCCCAGGAATTGTAATAAGGAGTATAATGAACCGAGAACACCACCAAAAAGGACCACCAATCCCCAATCCGACTGGGGTGCTCCCGTGAGTTCCGTCAGCGATTGTAGCAGGGAATAGATCAGGCCAAAGAGGCCTGAATCGCCCTCTACAGTGCGGTAATAGTCCAACATCCCCGGAAAAAGGGGAAAAATGATAGAAAATCCGATTAAATCCAGAAATAATGTGACAAAAACAACCAATAGTATGCTTTTGGTCTTAGGTGCTCCAGAAGGGGACGGTGCGGGTGTTTTTAATGAATCTAAATCGTCAGCCATGGCATCAATCTAAAGTAAGCGTAAAAAAGTGAATAGGGTGTACAGCTAAAGGGACAGCCCCTGAAGTCCCCAATCGGGAAGCAATAATCATACCGACCCCCCATACCACGAAGCAACAATGACATGGGTGATGCATATTCCCTGTTTTAAGTACTACTTAGGCATGTGCTATCATTTCATGTTCCTCGAAAAGTTGCACTTGTGCAGCCTGGACTAGCAAAGGCAAATATAATCGTATGAATGGATTTCTCAAACAGATATCCCTGTGGGTTGTGGTGCTCATCATCATGCTCCTGGCTGTCACCCAATTCTCTGAACTCAACACGCCCAAGACCAAGCTCTTGAAAGAAGACTTCGAAATTCAGATGCTGGCGGGTAATGTGGATTCACCCGTTAAGTGTGTTCAATTGGATCGCGATACCATCGTGGCCATTCAGGCACGCTTCAAGGATAAAGTGGAAGAGCATCAGACCGTCGAATTTAATCTGGAGATCGATGAGCTTGCTACACTCAGAGAAATGGGCAGTACCCTGAATCCTCCAGTGCGCTTCGAACTCGTAAAAGATTCCCAATTATTTCAGGGCATCATTTTTACCTTCCTGCCCATCCTCCTCCTCGTAGGTCTCGTGTGGTTCTTCATGTTCCGCCAGATGCAGGGCGGTTCCAACAAGGCCATGTCCTTCGGCAAGAGCCGCGCCAAGATGGCCAACCAGAGTGACAAGACCGCTACCTTCGAAGACGTAGCGGGTGTGGACGAAGCCAAGGAAGAACTCCAGGAAGTGGTCGAATTTCTCAAGGACCCCAAAAAGTTCACACGCCTCGGTGGCAAAATTCCCCGTGGTGTACTCCTCATTGGCCCTCCCGGTTCCGGTAAGACCTTGCTCGCACGTGCTGTGGCGGGAGAAGCCAGTGTGCCCTTCTTCAGTATCTCCGGTTCCGACTTCGTGGAAATGTTCGTCGGTGTCGGTGCAAGCCGGGTTCGTGACCTTTTTCAACAGGGCCACAAACATGCACCCTGCATTATTTTCATCGACGAAATTGATGCCGTAGGGCGTCAACGTGGCGCAGGTATGGGCGGTGGTCATGATGAACGCGAACAGACCCTTAACCAGCTCCTTGTCGAGATGGACGGTTTCAATACCAATGACGGTGTAATACTTGTTGCCGCTACCAACCGTCCCGACGTCCTCGACCGCGCACTCCTGCGTCCCGGACGTTTTGACCGCCAGGTCATGGTTTCAAACCCCGACATTAAAGGCCGTAAAGCCATTCTGGATATCCACCTTAAAAACCAGAAAGTACCCATGGGCGATGATGTAAACACAGAAGTAATCGCCCGTAGTACCCCTGGGTTTTCCGGGGCTGACCTGGCCAATATGGTCAACGAAGCTGCACTTCTCGCGGCACGCCGTAGCCAGGATCTGGTCAATATGATCGACTTTGAAGATGCCAAAGACCGCGTGCTCATGGGGCCTGCTCGTCGCAGTCTCGTTATGAGTCCGGAAGAAAAACTATCCACCGCTTACCACGAAGTGGGCCATACCCTCGTGGCACGGCTCCTCTCCGAGGCGGATCCCGTCCACAAAGTAACCATTATTCCCCGAGGACCAACGCTGGGCGTGACTTCCATGCTTCCCAAAGAAGACAGGCACTCTATTTCCAAGAAGCACTGCCTCGCTACCCTGCGTGTACTTATGGGTGGCCGCGCCGCCGAAGAAATAATTTTTGGTGAATTCACCAGTGGTGCCTCCAACGACCTCAAGGTCGCTACCCAACGCACCCATGCCATGGTCTGCGAATGGGGCATGAGCGAAATGGGTCCCATCTCCTTCGGTAGTACAGACGAAGTCTTCCTTGGCCGCGACCTTATGAAATCCCGTGACTTCAGTGAAGAAACCGCCTCCGCTGTGGACCGGGTTATTCACAAATTCCTCGAGGAAGCCTACGCAGAAGCCAAGGAAATTCTGATAAAGCACAAAGATATTCTGGTCGCCATGTCCGAAGCCCTCTACGAGCGCGAGACCCTCGACGCGGTAGAAATCGATGACATTATTCGTGACTGCGGTGCAGGCGATCTCTTGCCCCCCGAAGACAAGCAAGATCCACCAGAAGATGGTGGTGAAACGGTCGCGGTACAAGACACGCCGCCACCCATTCCCCAGCCGGAAGCGAAACTGGGCGATGCGCCCAATGTTGTGCCCGGTGGTGAAGTCGCGCCTGACCCGGCGTAACGTGTGTAGCAGCCTTTCTTGTTATTGATAGTGAACGAGTCGGCGAGTTTATCGCAGGATAATTATGTCAATCTGAAAGACGTTGTCCAAGCACGTCATTGCGAGGAGGCTCCGCCGACGCGGCAATCTCTTGCTCGCTAAAACTTTGAGTGGGAAGCATGCCGGAAAAAGGCGGTTACGTTTATATTCTGGCAAACATTACACATAGTGTACTGTACACAGGTGTTACTAATGACATCGCCCGGCGATTGTACGAGCATCAACAAGGCAGTATTGATAGTTTTTCAAAACGATATAAGACTACCAAATTGGTTTATATTGAATTCTTTAATGATATTCGCGATGCCATAACTGCCGAGAAAACAATCAAAGCTGGTTCGCGATCTAACAAGGAATCATTAATTGTTGAGGCAAATCCGGAGTGGGCTGATTTGAGTAAAGACTTTTAGTCGTTGCGAGCAAGAGATTGCCACGTCGGCAGGGCCTCCTCGCAATGACGAGACTGGATGAAGTCGAGGCGCAAACGCAGAGTAATTTTACGGCCTCAGTTTGAGGAGGCATACAGGATGGGTAGAAGCTAGATGCCTTCTGGATCGCAACAGATAGTGCAACCCCATGGCACCACCATCATGGGTATCCTCAATGTCACGCCTGACTCCTTCTTCGACGGCGGTGCCCTGTCCACCACGGCCCATGCACGTGCTCAGGCCGAGCAAATGATTGTCGATGGTGCGCACTGGCTGGACGTGGGCGGCGAGTCCTCCCGCCCGGGTGCCGACCCGGTTTCCCAGGACGAAGAACTCAAGCGCGTCCTTCCGGTATTGGAAACATTACAGGACCTGGAAGTACACATTTCCATTGATACCTACCGCGCTGAAACAGCGCGTCAGGCACTGATGGCAGGGGCTGGTTTGGTGAACGACATTACTGCTTTGCGTGGCGACCCGGCCATGGCCGAAGTCATCGCTGAGGCAGGTTGCGGTTGCTGCCTCATGCACATGCGGGGCAACCCAAAGACCATGCAGGATGCCCCGGCTTATGACGATGTAGTAGACGACATCTGCGCCTTCTTTGAAGAGCGTATCGAAGTAGCGAAAAAGGCGGGTATGGCTGACGATAAAATCTGGCTCGACCCCGGCTTCGGTTTTGGCAAGACGGTAGAACACAATCTTCAAATCCTGAACCGTCTCGAAGAATTTCAGCAATTTAAAAAACCCATCCTCCTGGGCACCTCGAACAAATCCACCATCGGCACGGTTCTCAATTGCGAATTGGACGACCGCCTCGAAGGTACCGCCGCCACCATCGCCACAGGCATCCTCAAAGGCGCACAAATCGTGCGTGTTCACGATGTAAAAGCCATGGCACGCGTCGCGTCCATGTGCGATGCTATACTGCATCCAGGACGCTATTCTTAATCATAAGGAAGTACACACCATGACTGAACGACTTTTCGGTACCGACGGCATCCGTGCACGCGCCAATGTGCATCCCATGACCGCTGCCATGGCCCTCAACGTGGGCCGTGCTGCTGGTTCTATCTTTCAGCGCGAAGCCCGACCCCACACCATTCTCATCGGCAAAGATACCCGCCGTTCCTGTTACATGATTGAGAACGCTCTCACTGCGGGTCTGTGTTCCACGGGGGTCAAGGTCCTCCTTACCGGGCCGCTGCCCACACCCGGTGTGTCCTACATCATGCGCAGCCTTCGCTGCGATGGGGCCATCATGATTTCCGCATCCCACAATGACTTCGAAGATAACGGCATCAAACTCTTCGGCCCCGACGGCTTCAAGATTGCCGATGCGCTGGAAGACGAAATCGAACGTCTCATCCATACAGGTGAAGTCGATGAAATTGCACCCCAGGGAAAGGACATCGGTATTGCACGGCGCATCGACGATGCCGTGGGTCGCTACATCGAATTCGTCAAGGCTTCTTTCCCCAAGGGTATGCGCCTCGATGGACTGCGTATTGTAGTCGATGCAGCAAACGGTGCTACCTATAAAGTCGGACCCGACACCCTGCGCGAACTCGGTGCAGAAGTCATCGCTATCGGGGATCGTCCTGATGGTGTAAACATCAACAAGGGTATCGGCTCAGTGAATCCTGAAGAGATGCGCGCCACCCTTATCCGCGAACGCGCTCATGTGGGTATCGCCTTCGACGGCGATGGTGACCGGGTGGTCATGGCCGATGAACAGGGTCGCCTCCTGGACGGTAACGCCCTTCTCGCCATTCTGGGCGTGGATGCACTGCAGCGTGATGCCCTGCCCAATAACAAACTGGTGACGACCATCATGGCCAACGGTGGCCTTGAACGTGCCTTGAAGCAGGCCGGCGGTTCCGTGGTCCGTACTCAGGTCGGTGACCGCTACGTGGTCGAAGCCATGCGCGAACATGGCCTGAATATCGGGGGCGAATCCTCCGGGCATCTGGTCATGCTGGACCATAACACTACGGGCGACGCCGCCATTGCCGCGCTCCAGATTCTGGCCATCATGATTCGCAACGAGCAGCCTCTCTCCACACTCGCCAGTGTGTACCAGGAAATGCCCGAAGCCCACGCCAAGGTCGCTCTCAACGGCAAGCCCCGCCCCGCACAAGATGCCCTGGATAAAATCGTAGACAAAGCCGAAGCAACACTCGACGGTAAAGGCCGCATCGTCATCCGCCCCAGCGGCACCGAGCCTATCGTCCGCGTTATGGTCCAGCACATCGACCAACGAGCCGCAGAAATCCTGACCAAAGAACTGGCGAAAAAGGTGAAGCAGTTGTAGTTATCGGGATTATTCTAAAAATTGTCATTCCCGCGAAGGCGGGAATCTCCGCGTCAACATGCTTAGCCCAAATAGGAACCGAAGTCGTAGCATTTTCTGTCGAACGCGCTTGTTTTCCGGAGCAGAGCTCCGGGATATGCATTCCCACGCAGAGCATGGGAACGAGCGAAGCGAATTTGTATGCATAAAGCGTGTACTTTCAGTTCCCATCCAATGTAAAATTCCAGACGACTTGATCTGAAAGGTAGACCATGATCGAACTCGGTGTAAACATTGACCACGTGGCGACCCTGCGCGAAGCGCGCAAAGGCGTATCACCCAGTGTGCAGGAAGCAGCAGCCATTGCCGAGGCTGCGGGGGCCCATCAGATTACCGTGCACCTCCGTGATGACCGGCGCCATATTCAGAACCATGACATCGAGACTCTGGCGGGTACCCTCACCACGCGCATGAACTTCGAAATGGGCGCCACCAAAGGCATTATCGCTGTGGCCCATCGCATCAAGCCCTATACCGTCTGCCTTGTGCCCGAGAAACGCGAAGAGGTCACTACCGAAGGCGGTCTCGACGTGGCGGGTCAGCAGGACTACCTCAAAGAAGTCGTCGCAGGTATGCACGAGCTGGGCATCAAGGTGTCCATGTTTATTGACCCGGAGCAATCCCAAATCGACGCCAGTCTCGCCATCGGTGCGGACAGCGTAGAGCTGCACACCGGGGCCTATGCCAATGCCAGCGGTGCAGCGCAGGTCACCGAACTCAAACGCTTGGAGGATTGCGCCGAGTATCTGGCGGATAAACCCATCGCCTTTCACGGGGGCCATGGCCTCACAGTGAATAACCTGCAGCCCGTCCTCGCGCTACCCGGATTGAAAGAAGTGAACATCGGCCACGACATTATCGCCCGCGCTATTTTTATCGGGCTCCATGCTGCTGTGCGTGAAATTCTGGCAGAGCTGGAAAAGGTTAACACTTGAGTTGCGGACACACCACCCTGCGTTTGACCGGGCAGGTTTTGTCGTTGTTGTTTCTGCTGACAAGCTGTAGCACCTATGACCAGAACACCATGCTCTTCACCCAATCCCTGGCCAATGATCCTGCATTGCGGTCTGCACCCCGTCCCGAAGTCAGAGAGGGTGAGGTCATCATTCCTGAGCGTGAGCCCGTCGATCCCGCCATGGTGGGAGTCAAGGTTGCAGCCACCTTCCGGGAGCAATTGAATACCCTGCGCAAGCTCCACTGGAAGAGTCGCACCCGCCTTCAGATTGAAGGTGCCCCGGTCCTCGAAGTGCTGCACGCCATGCGTCTTGATGTAAATGGGGATGTGCACCGTAGCCTTCGCCAGACCCGGAGTCGTAGCGATGCACGACCCGTTATGGTCGCCGAAGCGGCTGACCCGGAGCGTTTGCGTCAAACTGAAATCTTCGCCGACCTCGCCCATGCCTATACCCACACCCTCTCAGGAAAACTTGTGCACAGTATTGAAAACGCCACCTGGACCCCTGCGGAAGAGCCCTATGGTGCCTGGCAATGTCTGCTGAACGATTTGCTTATGCCCGGCGATGCAGTACAAATAGTCGCCTGGCCCTCTGGCGGGCTGGAGAGCATTACTTTTCTCGCCAAGCCCAATGATATGTCCTGTCGTGGTGTAGTGAGCTACCGTGAGCTGCCCGATGGAACAGCCTATCCCGCCACCACCCATATTGAAGCTTTGGACCAGCCCCTCCAGGCCACCGTGGAATGCTTCGAATATCGCGTGTATTGATGCCTGCGGTCTCTGCAAAATTATGCTGGTAATCAGATGGGTTCTACAGTATAGTAACTACTAGTGGTGTGATTTGTATTTAAGGGAATTT